>DBBC01000156.1:7497-19295 GCA_002292025.1 Firmicutes bacterium UBA994 | reverse complement strand
TTTTGTCCTTCAAGAGTTCTTGTTGTGTACGCCGCTGCCTCGCGGCCGTAAGGCTCAACTTCCCGGGTGCTTTCGGGCGCATCGACACCTATAAGTCTTACTGTTTCCGTGCTGCCGTCATTAAGGCGAACCCTGATTGTGTCCCCGTCCGTTATGCCGACAACCTGCGCGGCGATAGCAGGACCGGGGCCCTCGGCTATGAATCTTGCCGGTACTGTCACTTTGGTATCACCTACCTTGGCCCTAGCTTTTCCAACGCGCAGGACGATGAGTTTTCCGCAGGCAAGAAAATGCTCTGCAAACTTAAAGGCAAGAGCTTCCATCCGGAAAGCCCTTGCCTCTGCGATCTCTATGGTGCGCCATCAGGGACTCGAACCCCGGACCCACTGATTAAGAGTCAGTTGCTCTGCCAACTGAGCTAATGGCGCATGAATGGTGGCGGCGACTGGATTTGAACCAGTGACCTGGCGGGTATGAACCGCATGCTCTGGCCAACTGAGCTACGCCGCCTTAGGATAAAAGTTGTTGCAGGATGAAGCGCACGCCAAAGCGACGACAGCTTTCGCTATTTGAGCCCTGACTTCTTAAATGAGGTGCCGCGCCCGCCGCGTTTGGCGTCGGTGTGTTTGCGCAAGTCGGTCTGGCGTTCATCGCTGTCCTTGAGAAAACGATTCATGCGTTCTTCAAATGAAATAGAAGGACGCCGTTTTGCTTGGCGAATGGAGAGGCCTATTTTGCCTTTGCTGTCGATGTTGATCACTTTGACGACAATCTTCTCGCGCAGTTTAAGGTGTTCGTTGATGTCTTTGACATATGCATCCGCTACCTCTGAAATGTGCACGAGGCCAGTTTCGCCTGTTTCCAACTCCACAAAAGCACCAAAGCTGGTAATGCCCGTGACAATGCCACTTAAAATGGTGCCTACTCCCAATGCCATGAAAAACTTATTCCTCCTAGAATTGATTGTGTACCCTCGGTATTATACGGAACGCCATGCACAAATGTCAATCCACTTGGCCGCGCGGCATAAATTCCGTACTGAGAAGCCTGTCCTGCGGCAAAATAAGGCCGAGCCTTTCGCGCGCTTCGCGCTCTATGTAGGCGTCGGTAATGCGCAATGCGCGCTCGCGTTCCAGTCTTAAAGCCTCTTGTTCGAGTGCCGTTATTTGAGCGCGCAACTCTGCCTCCGTGCGGCAGAGCTTCCCCAGCTCGATTTCTTGGTTGACATAGACAACTACAAAATAGGCTACGATAACGCAAAGGCAACACAAAACCCAAGGCACCCGCCTGCGCTGCTTGCGCTTAGCTTTTACCGGTTGCCGCACGGGGAAGGACACAATTTTTGGTAGGGCATGTGTGCTTGGCATAAGCATCCTCCGCAATTTAGGTGAATGTACTATTTCTCTGGCATTTGGATTTTCCCTGCTTATCGAAAAAAATTTTGGTGACTACTCAGCCTGTTCGGAGAGCAGAATGATCCACGAAGCACACTAAGGGGCACGAAGACAATCGAATACTTCGGATTCCTCTGCGCAGTTACAAAACTCTAAAGGACTTTTGCTTCTTCGACAATCTCATACATGAGGGCCGCGTCCGCCTTGCGGGCGGAGTCCTCAAGGCGTAGGACGCGCGCCTTAACTATACGGCTGCCAAAATGCAGCGTTATGATGTCCCCGACTTTAAGGGCGTGCGCGGGCTTGGCTACTTTGCCGTTGACTTCGATTTTCCCGGCTTCACTTACGTCCTTAGCCAGAGTCCGCCGCTTGATCAAGCGAGATACTTTCAGGTACTTATCTAGTCTCATGCGGCACTAGCGCTCCTTAAACGTAGTGCAGGTTCGCGTACGAACCTGCACTACAGCCCTACTATTTGTCAACTGCTTCTCTCAGCGTCTTAAAGGGGCGGAAACCAGGGATTTTGCTTGCGGGAACTATGAGTTCTTCTTGTGTCTTGGGGTTACGTCCTTTGCGTTCGCTGCGGTGCTTCACGGTGAAAGTGCCAAACTCGGAGATGGCTACTTTTTCTCCCGCTACGAGCGCTTCGCTCATGCTGTCAAAGACTGCGTTCACTACTACCTCGATGTCTTTCTTAGTAAAATCGGTGCGTTGTTTAACGACGTCGATGAGTTGCGACCTGTTCATGCCAATTTCCTCCCTTATAGATATTCGCGTGAAAGGTAATTCTGCAGCCTGCTGCTTTTCTCCTGCTTTGGGCGAAAATTTTTTTAAAATCCTTTGCGCTTGGTCTCGTCCCATAATTTGTCTAGAGTTTCTAGCCCGCAGGTCTTAGCATCAACTCCCGCAGCCTGTGCCAAGCGCAGAACTTGGTCAAACCTATCCCCAAAACGCCGTGAGGCCTGCCTTAACGCCGTTTCCGGCTCCACGTTAAGGAAACGGCTGACGTTGACCAAGGAAAATAACACGTCCCCCATTTCATTGGTTATCTCTTCCTGATTTTTACGTGCCATGGCAGCCACTAGTTCGTCCAGTTCTTCGGATAGCTTTCTCCAAGCACCTTCGATCGAAGGCCAGTCAAACCCTACTTGTTGTTTGGCCTTGTGCTGCAGCTTATACGCTTGCGCTAATGCAGGCAATCCTTTAGGGATGCCATCGAACAGCCCCCTTGGCGTCAGCTTGGCTCTTTCGCTCTGCTTAATGCGCTGCCAATTAGCCAGCACCTCCTCGGTGCCGTTTACCTGTACGCCGCTGAAAACGTGGGGGTGGCGACGGATCAGCTTGCGGGAAATAGCATCGATGCAGTCCACAAGGTCAAACCGATGTTCGCGGCTGGCGATGTGGGCGTGAAAGACTACCTGCAACAAGAGGTCGCCTAGTTCCTCGGAGAGCTCGTCAAAATCGTTATTTTCAATGGCCTCAAGTACCTCATAGGCCTCCTCGATGAGAAAAGGGCGCAGACTCATGTGGGTCTGTTCGCGATCCCACGGACAACCGTGCTCTCCTTGCAGCGCGTCCATCAAAGCCACAAAGGTTTCCATAGCTGTGCCGAGATGATGTGCCTTGCTGCAGGGAGGCACATAGAAGGTGTCTTCGTGTGTGAATTCTCCGTGGTCAATCTCGGCAAGAGCAACATCACGTCTTGACACACTTGATTGACCCGCGGCCCGCACGACGGATACGATATGCTCGGGCGGATAGACTTCGAGCAGTTTAAGTTTTAGGTGGCTTGCCGTCAGTCTGTCAGCAACTTGAGTCAGCAACAGTCCCCACTTAGGGTGTACGCAAAAACTCGCGCGCGCAACATCTTCGATGGCGACGCCATAGGTGGGATCGAGCCCCAGTTCACCGCACACTGCCTCGATGCTACTTACTGCGGGCAAAATACGTATAGGTCTGCCTTGCGCCTCGGCCCCCCGTTTGATGAGGGGCACCGTGGTCTCAGCTACAAACGGACTCCCTGGTACGGCGTACACCACTTCGCCGGGCAAGGCTAGTACCGATTCTGCAATACGCTGATAAACGCGCGCAAACTCATTCTCTGTTGCGTAGTAGTCGTCATAGGTCAAAAAGCGTACTCCTGCCGCTTGCAGCTCAGTTACTGCCGGATGCCGTCCTGTTCGCAAGACGACAGTGACATCCGGCTTAGTTAGTAACGCCCAAGCTTGGCGGCTGATAAGGCCGGGGTCGCCCGGCCCTAACCCTATTACGTTAATCATGCCACACCTTCTTTACCGGCCACCTAGCAGCCGCATGCGTGAACGGCTGCTCACGCACCAGTATAGCATACGGATAATACCGCCGGCGCGTCATGACAACAACCTGAGGGCCTTGATTAGCCGCGGCACTTGCAGCGCCAGCTCGCCGTACCCCCGCCAGATAAGGGCATGGCCCTTGTGGTTTTCCACGGCTATCTCTTTGTACTGCGCAAAGGCACGCAGAACGGCCTGCGCGTCGATGCGTGTGTCGGGGGCCATCTTCATCTTAATCGCTTGGTCGGTACCCACAACGCTTGTTATCCCGAGACTCCCCGCGACAATCTTGAGGCGAGCGACGTTGAGCAGGTTGTTTACGGGCTCGCTGGTCTCACCGTAACGGTCAACCAGCTCGTCGACAACATCATCTAGTTCAATTTCGGTTCGTGCGGCAGCTACACGTTTGTACATTTCGACTTTTTGCCGCGAATCGCGGATATACCGCCCTGGAAAGAAGGCGTCTAAGGGCAGCTTGATCTCCACTTCCATCGGCTTGACTGATTCTATGCCGCGCAGGTTCTGAATCTCTTCCTCTAGCATCTGGCAGTACAAGTCAAACCCTACGGCGGCCATAAAGCCGTGTTGCTCCGGCCCCAAAAGATTACCCGCACCGCGAATTTCTAAGTCGCGCAAAGCAATCTTGAAGCCCGCCCCCAGCTGCGTAAATTCTCGTAAGGCGGTGAGGCGTTTTTCGGCCACTTCGGTTAAGTTTTTGTTCGGATGATAAGTAAGGTAGCTGTAGCCCACGCGCGTAGCACGCCCGACGCGGCCCCGCAGTTGATAGAGCTGGGCTAGGCCAAACTTATCGGCGTCCTCCACCACGATGGTGTTCACATTGGGAATATCCAGCCCTGACTCAATAATGGTGGTACTGAGCAAAACGTCATACTCGCCTTCAAGAAAGTCAAGAAAGATGCGCTCGAGCTTTTCTTCTCCCATTTGCCCGTGGCCAATGGCAATGCGGGCATTGGGCACAAGGCTCTGTAGGTGCGCCGCTGCACTCTTAATTGTACGTACTCTGTTGTGAACATAATACACTTGCCCTCCCCGCTCTAGCTCCCTTTCGATAGCGTGCTTAATTGCGCCGTCGTGATACTCACACACGTAGGTCTGCACTGGGTAACGATCCTCCGGCGGGGTCTCGATGACGCTGACATCTCGCAGCCCCACCATAGCCATATGCAGTGTGCGGGGAATGGGCGTGGCGGAGAGGGTAAGGACGTCCACGTCAGCCCTTAACGTCTTCATTTTCTCTTTGTGCTGGACACCAAAGCGCTGTTCTTCATCGACAATCAACAGCCCTAAGTCTTTGAAACGCACATCCGTACCCAGCAAACGGTGCGTGCCGATAGCTAGATCTACCGCACCGGCGGCAATGCGTTTTGCCGTCTGCTTGTTTTCCTTGGTCCCCTTAAAGCGGCTAAGCACAGCCACTTCAATGGGAAACCCGGCAAAGCGCTCGCGAAAAGTGTGAAAGTGCTGCTCGGCCAGAATTGTAGTGGGGACAAGCAGCGCTACCTGTTTGCCGTCGAGAATAGCCTTAAAGGCTGCACGCACTGCTACTTCCGTCTTGCCGTAACCAACGTCGCCGCAGAGGAGTCTCTCCATAACTTTGGGCGTCTGCATGTCGCGTTTGACTTCTTCGATACTGCGCAGTTGATCAGGTGTTTCAACGTAAGGGAAGTTATCCTCCATCTCTTTCTGCCACGGCTTGTCCGCACCAAAGGCGAAGCCCGGCACTGAGGCACGCTCTGCGTACAGTGCTACCAGTTCCTTGGCCATTTTCTGTACAGATTCTTTGACTCTTACTTTAGTCTTGGCCCACTCACCGCTACCCAGAGAATGTACTTTGGGTTCCCGCCCCTCGGCTCCGACATACTTCTGAATCAAATGCATCTGGTCGGTGGGGACATAGAGCTTGTCTTCCCCATTGTAGTTTATTTCCATGTAGTCTCTCTCTACGCCTCCCACCTGCATACTGCGTACGCCTATGTACTTGCCGATGCCATGGTGTACGTGGACGACGTAGTCTCCCAAGGTGAGGTCGCGCTGCGACAAGAGACGTGCCCCCTCTGCCGCCGTCTTGGGCTGACGTCGCCTGCGAGCGCGTGTTTTGCCTGAAACATCCCGCTCGGATAGGATAATGAGTTTGCTGTCGGGAAGTTCAAGCCCCTCTTCTAGGTCGGCGCATACGACAGCCAATACCCCGCGCGGAGGTAAAGCAGCCTCTGTCCATTGCACGGCTTCGATGTTCTGTTCCCAAAGATGCCTCACCAGCTCCATCTGCCGCTCCGGCGAACTAGCTGTCAGCAGCAAACGGTATCCGGACTGAGCCAGCCTGCGGATATCCTTGCGCAGGAGGTCGAGCTGACCGTGGTAGTTGGGGGTAGTCTTCTGCAATACGGTAAGCTGCGTGGTGATGCGAAAACGCGCGGGTCGCTTGGGCAAGGTGGCCAACAACACGGTCGGAAACCTCTCTAGGGCGTGGACAAGCTCGAAATCTTGGATAAAGGCTTTATGTTGCGCGGGCAAAATCTGCCCGCCTATCAACATAGCGGCATACTGCTCCTTAAGGTCATGGGCAGCGCTTTCCGCTTTCTCTAGGAGACGCGTGGGCTCATCTAACACCACTACGGTATCGGACGGCAAATAGTCGAGCAGGGTGGCCGCATCGCGCAGAAAAAACGGCCAGTATCTAGGTTTGCCGGGGAAGACTATACCACTCTGCAAACGCTCCATATCGTACTCGACGTTCTTCTTCAGCAGATGCCCCCGCCCGTAGTCCAGCCGGGTTAGGGCGGTTTGCAGCGCCGTCCGTATCTGCTCTAAACCGGCCTTGGTTTGATTCTCCGGCCAAAAGATCTCTATGGCAGGCGGCAGCATGACGGCAGGCTTACTGCTTTGTGAACGTTGTGTGGTCAGATCGTAGGTCCTGATTGAGTCCACCATATCCCCGAAAAACTCGATTCTTGCAGGTTCTTGTCCGCTTAAGGGGAAGACATCAACAATACCGCCGCGCACGGCGAACTGACCCATGGTTTCCACTAATTCCACCCGTTCGTACCCCCCGCTGGTTAGGCACAGGACAAGGTCTTCCTTACGCAACTTTTGCCCTGTGCAGACGTTGAGGCAATAAGCGCGAAAGAGATCCGGCGGCACTAACCGTACCAGCAGCGCATCCCACGTAGTGATAACTACTGCCGGACGCTCGCCGCCGCTGAGTCTGGCCAATAGGGCCAAGCGCTGCCCCAAGAGCTCTGGGCTTTGGGCTGTGACGCCGTATAGAATGGCCTCTTCGGCTGGGAAAATAGTCACTTCAATATGAGGAAGGAGACGCTCCACGTCTGCACGCAGACGCTCCGCGTGCGAGGCCAAAGGTGTCACGATGAAAAGCGGCGCCTGCCACTGCGTTAATGCTGACCCCAGCAACACTGCCTTGCCTAGCTGTGTGACTCCACTGATGTACAGATGACGATGGCCTTCCTTGGCGGCGCGGGCAATGTCATACCAGCTGTCACTCTCCATGTACTCTTTGATGATTGTCTGCACCGATACGCCTCCCTCTTGATTCGCGCGCTAATCTCCCTACCCCCTAGCACAAGGGCTAGGGCGCAGTCAGCGAAAGCATTATTCAGCTCGGTTGTTGTGAGTATTAGCCGCTGTTTCCACGCCATACAAGACAAAAGTTTCTACTGCGTCGAGAGCGCGCTCGGCTGTACGCGCAAACAAGGCCTTTTCGGCCTCGCTAAAGGGGCTTAGCACATAGTCCTCTGTAGACACGCCCATGGGGGGTCGACCGATGCCGAGCCGAAGGCGCGCAAACTCTGTCGTGCCAAGGTGCTCGGAAATGCTTTGTAGTCCTTTCTGCCCGCCGGCTCCGCCTTGCGCGCGGATACGCAAACTGCCAAGCGGTAAGTCAAGGTCATCGCTAATGACAAGCAAGTCGCGCAGGTCAATGTGTAGTGCCGTCACCGCGGACTTAACTGCTTGGCCGCAGAGATTCATGTAAGTAAGCGGTTGCTGCAAATAGACGTGAGCGCCGCATATTTTGCCGCGCCCGATAAGCGACCGATGCGACGCTGATGATACGCGCACGCCGTGTTTGGCGGCGAGCCCGCCTATCACGGCAAACCCGGCGTTATGTCGGGTGTCAGCGTACTGTGCGCCTGGGTTGCCCAGACCGACAATTAGCTTCACTCAGGTGCCTCCCGCTGCCTAGAATTAGTCAAAGAGCTTGCTAACCGATAAGTCTTCGTAGATACGCAGTATAGCCTCACCAAAAAGGGGGGCCACGGGGAGAACGGTGATTTTCGCAAGGTTCTTTTCCGCCGGCAGCGGGATAGTGTCAGTAATCACTACTTCTGTAATGGGCGACGCGCTGAGTCTATCAACCGCAGGCCCTGACAATACGGCATGAGTGCAGCAGGCGTACACCTCGCTTGCGCCATACGCGAGCAGCGCCTCTGCCCCTTGAACGATGGTGCCGGCAGTGTCGATGATGTCATCTGCCATGATCACGCGCTTGCCCTTTATGCGTCCGATAATGTGCATAACTTCTGCCACATTTGGCTCGGGACGGCGCTTGTCGATGATGGCGATATCTACCCCTAAACGATTGGCCAAGTCCCGCGCTCGGGTCACGCCCCCAAGGTCGGGGGACACGACCACGATATCCCGCAGGCCTTTACCCTTGAAGTACTCCGCCAAGATGGGTACCCCGGGCAGGTGATCTACCGGGATGTCAAAAAAGCCTTGGATTTGCCCGGCGTGTAAATCCATGGTTAACACGCGATCTACTCCCGCTGTGGTCAGCAGGTTAGCTATAAGCTTAGCGGTGATGGGGTCCCTAGCCCGAGTTTTTCTGTCTTGTCGCGCGTAACCGTAATACGGGATGACCGCGATAATGCGGCGTGTAGATGCGCGTCGCAAAGCGTCGATAGTAATCAGCAGCTCCATCAAGTGCTCGTTGACAGGTGCGCAAGTCGGCTGTACGACAAACACGTCTGCACCGCGCACGCTCTCCTCAATCCGTACCTGCACCTCGCCGTCACTGAAGCGCATCACTTGGCCATGGCCTAACGGTATCCCTAGGTGCTCAGCTATCTGCTTGGCCAAAGCGGGGTGGGCATTGCCCGTGAAGATTTTAAGCCTGCGGTCAGGATAAGCGATCATTACGCACACTCCTCCCTACACTGTCGACCTGTATTTTAGCGGATGAATTTGCGCTTGCCGTAAATTCATTACATGAATTTGCGCTTGCTCTGTCGCTTGAGCTGCAGAGATTTATGCGCACCGTAGCGTTCCGGCAAATTCATTACATGGTGCCATCCGAGGAAACTGTGGTTTCAGGCCGAGAGGCTTGCTTTGACTTTCGCCGTCTTACCCATCCTTCTTTGTTCTCCTGCCGTGCGCGGCTTACAGCCAAAGCGCCGGGGGGCACATCGCGTGTAATCGTGGAACCTGCGGCGACAAAAGCGTCCTCCCCGATCTTCACCGGGGCTACTAAATTGGCGTTACATCCCACAAAAGCCCCGTCGCCGATCGTCGTTTCATGCTTGGTTTGACCGTCGTAGTTAACTACTACCACACCTGCACCTAAGTTGGCTCCCTTGCCAACATACGCATCCCCCACGTAAGCAAGGTGTGACACCTTCGCGGCCTCGCCGATCGTCGATTTCTTGACCTCGACAAAGTTTCCAATCCGCACTTGCTCGCTCAGCACACTGTGCGGCCGCAAGTGGGCAAAGGGGCCTACTCTGGCGTCACGCCCCACACAGGACTGCACCACCACCGAGTACACGACTGCCGCGCCGTCATGGATACGACTGTCATCAATCACGCTGCCGGGGCCGATTTCACAGTTGCGGCCAATGTGTGTACTTCCGCGCAGCAGCGTATGGGGCCAGACTATTGTATCCTCCATAATCTCAACGTCGGCCTCTATGTATGTAGTTCCCGGCGCGATAATCGTAACCCCGCGCTGCATCAAGTCGTATTGTTTACGCTCTTGCCAGGCGTGCTCGGCCTTGGCCAGCCATACTCGATCATTGATGCCGATGGTCTCCTCCCAGTGCGGAGTCATAAACGTGCCGATGAGTCCTTGTCCGAGAAATTTGGTAAAAACGTCGGTCAGCAGATACTCGCCTTGCGCGTTAGCGTTATCCAGCTTCACCAGCGCATCCCATAGGTGACGCGCCGAAAAGCAGTAAAAGCCGGCGTTTACCTCACCAATGGCTAGCTCATGTTCCGCGGCGTCACGCTCTTCGACAATGCCGAGAAAACGACCCTCGCTATCGCGCTTGATGCGGCCTAGTCCCCTAGTGTCCTCAGGTCGCGCGGTCAGGATAGTGGCCACAGCGCCTAGGCGATGGTGCGCGTTCAGCAGCTTAGACAGCGTAGCAGGGGTAATAAGCGGGGCGTCGCCGCACAGCACCAAAACTGTCCCGGCAAAATCCCGGAGCTCTTGCTCAGCCTGCTGACAAGCATGGCCCGTTCCCAGCCGCTCAGTTTGCACGGCAAACCGGCACCCGGGCCCGGCTGCCTCACGTACAACATCGGCATCTTTGCCGACCACCACCACTAACGGCTCCGCGCCGGCCGCAGCCGCCGCACGTACCACATGGCGCACAATGGGCACCCCCGCCACCTTGTGCGCAGTTTTAACAACCTGACTTCGCATGCGCTTGCCCTCGCCGGCAGCCAAAATGATCGCGGCTATACCGTAGTCCATAGCGTTCCTCCTTAGAGCCTGGGTAGCTATCGCCTTCATTATACCGCTGTCGCTGTCACAATCAAAGACAAGGCGCAACCTAAAGCCAGGCTGCGCTAAATTGCGACTTCTTAGCCGGAGCTCTCACGTAGCTACTACGAAACACGCTCAATCTCGCGGCGATACGCGTCTAGTACTTCGGTTTGGATTCTCTCTCGCGTCGAGGAGTTAATGGGATGCGCTATGTCGCGAAACTCCCCGGCCGGGGTCTTCCGACTGGGCATAGCTACAAACAACCCATTGTTGCCGTCTACGACACGCACATCGTGAATGACGAAGGCGTTTTCGATGGTTATCGAGACTATGGCCTTCATTCGTCCTTCGTTGCTGACTTTGCGGATGCGCACATCGGTAATATTCATGATCTCACCGCCTCTCTTCACGCTGTCCATTTATTGCCTACGTTCTACCTCAGCGGAAGATTCCCTTCTTTATTATCCAGCGTTTTGTGATTTTTTGCGCTACACGCACATGTCTCCCGCCGTCAGTATCACCCTGCAGAATCTCATGCACCGGCCAATATACGCCGCGCAATGTCGAGGTCACTTTCTTTGTCGATGTCTGTGCCGATTTCAGGGTATGGACAAATGACGGCTACACACTTACACCCCAATAAATCGGACATGCGTCGCTCTACCTCGGCAATGGAGAGTTGACCCGTCAGCAGCTTAAACAAAAACTTTACGCCCATCAGCGAGCCTAGTCCAAGCACGCTTTTGCGTAAGGCGACGAACTCTCTCATTCGACTGCCGATGCGTTCCGCCATGGCGGTATTGACTACGCTCAGGTTCCCCCCGGTAAACATACCTTCGCGCAATGTCGCGTAAGTACGCTTAACACCCGGGTATTGGCGCTCATTGGTTTCTTTGCTGATAATGGGATAGAAAAAATCCCCTTCTTTATCGGTTAGGCTCGCCAAATAGCTATCCAACACAGTTTGCGTAATCATGGGTATGTCTGACGTGACCGCTACAACCCGGTCACTGCTTGGCAGAACACGCATTGCCGCTAGGCAATTGTCAATCATATCTCCGCTGTCCTCGATCAAGCTGACGCGCGAGCTCTTAAAGCGCGCTAGATCAGCGGCAGGCCCCACGGCGACGATTGTTTCTATCATGGCCGATTCAAGTAAAGCCCCGAGAACATGCGCAAACATGGGCTTGTTCCCAATGGGGATAAAGGCCTTGTTATTAAGTCCGTACCGCAGTGCAAAGTCGTCTTGCCTAGACGCACCGGCGAGAATAATGGCGTGCATAGAAGCCTCCTGTCTTTCGTGCCACTTTGTGTTCTTCGTGGACCATTTTTTTGTCTTTTGTCTTT
>DBBC01000156.1:0-7141 GCA_002292025.1 Firmicutes bacterium UBA994 | reverse complement strand
TTTATTAACGCAAACAGGGCTGAATAGTTACAGTTCACACTCCCTAGCTGCGGTGGCTTGGCTGTACTCTAGACGCGTCATGGTGCGCGCGATGTATTCGCGGTGGCAGCTCTTTAGCGGCAACGCGCCCACCGGCGGCTGGGAGTAGAACCCACATACTGCTGAGCCGCTGCCGCAAAGCAACACCTTCTCCGCTCCGTCCGCAATCAGTGCGCAGTAGACGTCAGCCAGATCGGGCATAAGCTTTCGCGCCGGCTGCTCGAGGTCATTAAAAAAGCTATTGTCTGCCAAAATGTCATGGCCAAAATTCCCTGGCCGCCAAAGAGCATACACCTGTGCGGTAGACAAGCCTAATTCCGGCTTCACGATGCGCAACCACCAACGCCGAGCATCCGGCAAGGCTTCAACACGTTCTCCCCTGCCGCGGGCGCGGGCGGTCCCGCCGATAAGAAAAAATGGCACGTCCGAGCCTACTGCCGCCGCCAATTGGGTGAGCTCTTCGCTGTTCAGCGGGTTATGGTGCAGTTCATTTAGACCCAGCAAGACCGCGGCAGCATTGCTGCTCCCTCCGCCGAGCCCGGCTTGCACGGGGATGCGCTTGGTTAGCCAAATTGTGGCTCGTGCCCTTTCTCTAATGAGCGCAAAAAAACTCTGAGCAGCCTGATAGCACAAGTTCCCCTCCCCCGTCGGCAAATACGGAGGGGCAAAAATGCGCAGGTTAAGCCCTGATAGGGCGATCACTATCTCGTCGCAAAGGTCTATCGACTGCAGGACTGTGTCTATCTCGTGGTAGCCATCTGACCTGCGCCCCAATACCTGCAGTCGCAGGTTTACTTTAGCGGGGGATCGGAGTGTTACAGCCACAGCGTACACCTCCCCCTTATTCTATTACACCCCGTGAATTTGCGAAAGCAAATTCACCGCCACTACGCAACAACCACCCTCATATGAACTTGCGCGGGAGCCAAGTCATATGAGGGTGGCCTGAATTGTTTGCCTCTATTTGCCTACGTTAGCCGCTAGGCGATGCTCCGGCCCACCGATGGACAACTCTACTGATTGGGTTAGGACATCAACATAACTGATGGAAAGCCGGCTGGCACAGGGCTGTTCGTCCATCCGCACGAGGAAGTGAGATGTGTACGTGCTCTCAATGATGCCTTCGCGCACGGTGGTCTTACGCCTGCCCCGGTTAGCTTTTAGCCAAATCCTTTCCCCAATGTGCATCTCAAGGTCGCGGCGAATGTCCGCTATGACATTGCTGTTCACAGAAACCCACCTTCCCTGCTTGTCGGTATGATTATACCAGTCTACGCAGGGAGCTGTCAACCAAAAGCCACAATTATAGCAACGTCCATCGGCCCTGTCAAGAAAAATTTTGCGTTCGGATTTAGCTTTGATACCGCTTGTAGTAGGTTGCGTCCTCATCGTAGGGGACGTACTTTTCGCCCTTGAAGTAAGCTTTAACTATCCCGACAAAGACGCCCGAAAGCGCGATGAGACCGATGACATTGGGGATAGCCATGGTGGCGTTGAGGATGTCGGCAATCAGCCATACCGGAACTACGCCAAAGGAGCCAATGTACAGCGCTGGGCAGTAGATAACTCGGTAGAACAAGTTGGATTGCGCGCCGGCGAGATACTCAAGGCACCTCTCACCATAGACTGCCCAGCCCAGCATAGTCGTAAAAGCGAAGAAGAAAATCGATATGGCCGCAAGTGAGTTGCCGATAGTTGGACCAATGAAAGAGGAAGAGAAGGCGTACATAAACGTGTCGATCGCTGGCTTGCCCTGTGTCCAAGCGCCGGATGTGATGACCGCAAGGGCCACGAAGGTGCAGACTACGTGGGTATCAAGCACCACTTCAATCGCTCCCCAAAGCCCCTGGCTTACAGGATGGTTGGTTTGCGCGGTGGCATGGGCGATAGGGGCCGAGCCTAGGCCCGCCTCGTTGGAGAAGATGCCACGCATCAAGCCGAATCTAATGGCGGTGGCTATCGCCGCGCCAGCAAAACCCCCGACTGCGCCTTGGGTGGTAAACGCGCCGCCGATGATCAGGGCGAAGGCGTGCGGCACTAGGGTGATGTTCTGGAGAATAACTAACGTGCAGCCTACTATCATCAGAATAGCAGCAAAGGGAACAGCCCTTTCCGCGACTTGCCCAATGCGTTTAAGGCCGCCGATAATAACAATACCAACAAGCAGTGCCAACGCAATGCCCGAGACAGCACGGGGAATGCCAAAGGCCCTGAGCATGGCCCCGGCAACGTTATTGGCCTGCACTAAGTTGCCGATCCCAAACGCGGCGATGGCGCCTGCTATAGAGAACACGACGGCTAGTGGCTTCCATCCCAAGCCTTTTTCTATGTACTTCATGGGGCCGCCTAGGAACTTATTTTCGCCGACTTTTTCACGATAGTGGACGGCTAGGACGATTTCGGCAAACTTGGTGGTTATCCCAAAAAAGCCGATAACCCACATCCAGAAGATAGCGCCCGGGCCACCGAATATAATGGCCGTAGTCGAGCCTACTAGGTTGCCGACGCCCATGGTGGCCGCCATCGCCGTGGTAAACGCCTGAAACGGAGTAAGCTCGCCTGGACCGAGCTTTTCTTTCTTGGTAAACAACTTGCCAACGGTGTTCTGCAGGTAATAGCCAAACTTACTGACTTGGAACCAGCCTGTTCTATGGGAGAGAATAACACCTACCAAGCCCAGCAATGCCCAAGTGGGTGGACCCCAGAGTAGTTTGCCTATTTGTGTTAAGATTGCTTCAAAGTTCATAAAACCCTACCTTTCTTAATTGTTGTTAATTCTACCCTACCCAGCCCCTGCGCCAACTGTTGCACTCACCTCCCATTTATCATCACTCTAGCGGCTACACGTTCACGCGCTAAAACCAATCCCCCCCTCTTTCTTAACTGTTTGCGCAAAAACTCCTCTGTACGCGACAAAACGTTTAAACCAAAAACGGCCTGTTTCGTCCCACGAAAAAACAGACTTCGTCGAGTAGACGCCGCTATCGTCATGCACAACGCTGCCTATAAACTGCAGCGGCTTTTGGCCAAATCGCTCGTTTTTTTCAAAACCGTCCCCGAGAACCACACTTCACTATCTATCATATGTTGAAAATTCGGAATGTGTCAAGCGTTTTGAGAAGCGGCTGATGCAGAGCGCTCCTATGGCTTCCTCGCTTTAAGGTATTGGAGGGCCTCTTCAAGGACAGGGTCCTCTCCATTTACGATGTCCAAAAGCGTGGGCTCCACATGTATATGTGGCTGCAACCCGACCCCCTCCATGGGCAATCCGGAAGCAGAGATATCTCGCCCGCGAACGGGCAGTCGGAAAAAGATGCCCTTCCGAGTTCTAAACAGCATAGGGCCACCTCCCGAGCACCCAGCCGTCGGCATGCCTATCACAGTAACCCTGCCTGAATCAAACAAGTCAAAAGCGAAGCTTTCCGCTGCGGAGAATGTATGTGGGCCTACCAGCACAACAACATTACCTGCGTAATTTAACGCCGGATGTGGGTGTGCCACTCGCCCCCCCCATATTCTTGTCGGCACTTGTACAAGTCGCTTCATCATCTGGTCGCCACTCACTGAGCTCCCGCCGCGATTGAATCGCAAGTCCACTATCAGGGCGGTTTTGTTGAGCATATCGCCGAGAGCCCGATCAAAACGAGCCACTATACCATCAGTCATAGTGTTTATGGCTATGTACCCGATGTCGCCAAAGGCCCTCCGTTCAATTGGGTGCCTGATTACGCCGCGCATGTTTTGACTTGGCGTAGTGAGAAGAACTTCCTTCTTTAGAACACTCCCAGATGGTGCAACGAAGGTGTAGGTGCGTATCTCCGGCTCGAACTCGTAGCGCAGGAAGGCTCTATCCACGCTCCCGCTCAAACTGGCCTGCGGAGTGGAGGCGCTGACATATCTGCTGCGCTCCATCAACCAGTCAAGTGCCGGCACGCCATTAACTTGCTGAACAACCCATCCCCTAGCAAGGCCCGCTTCTTTAAGGGAAGGCTCCTCAACACGAGTTATTACAAGATGCCCTTCTGCCCATGTGCCCCAAATGGGTACGCCAAACTCCATCGCCATTGTAAAGACATTGGCGTGTCCATTTCGCAAATATGCAAACATCTCCAACAGAATAGGGTTTAACTCGTCCATGTCCTTGGCCTCGCGCACCCGAGGAAGAAACAGGTCGCGTAGCCCTGTAGCGGTAATGCCTTTTAGAGTTCTATGGGCATAGTGCTTATCTATTGCCGTGATCATAGCTTCGACCTCTTGCACGAAGTATTCAGGCGACAGCACTACCGGGGCGGCAGAAGATAGCTCTGTCCAACATGCTACACGGTATGGTGACACCGAGCACGCCGATAACAGGGCTAAGAGTATTATTATGGCTAATCCAATTGCTAACTTGCGCACGCGAATCCCCCTTACAGGAACGCCTGATAGAGCACAGTAGTCAAAGCTCTTGCACCCTGTTCCGCAACCCACATCCACCAACGAAGAAAGGCGACATGTAGCAGATTCCTGCGCTTTAGATAGACAGCTCCGAGAAATATACCAATAGCAGAGCCCTCAGGCTCTTTCGGCGCACTACAACGTAGTAGGCAGCCACCAATAGTGGGATGGATACATATCAAATGACTACCAACAAGAAATAGCTTCGGAAGGCGGCGTTGGGCGCGATGCATTGGGCTGCGCCAAACAGGCCGGCATGCCTCCTCAAATCCTGGACAAACTCCTTTATGTTAATTGGCACTCTCTGCCCTAGCCAACTGATGAATACAAATGATAGCACAATCAAGATTGCTTGTGGTCCCCCCCCCCACCACAATTCACCGCCTTCAAAAAACTCTCTATCTTGACGAATGGATTTTGCCGCCATATCACTGCTCACTGTTGTTATTAAGTAAGTTGCGCCTGATGTGAAGCACTTTCTGAGTCTCAAAGCAACGCGCCAATGCCGTGATCTTTTGAGTGCCTCTCCGGCTGAATTCGCGAGAGTTCTACACGAACACTCCCCCTCATAGCAGTGTATAAAGGAGAGTGCCAGGGTGCCCCTGCATTTTACTTTGTGAAGCGGTCTGCGACTGCGGAAGCTCCAAAGGAGTCGGGCTTGACCTTTGCTTCTAGACCTGTGGCCATTACCATGCCCACTATTTCACGGATGATTTCACGGCTGGCGCCCACAAAGCCCGCGTCTACGTGAATCTCGATGCGCATGCCGACGAGCATGCTCTTATACAGCTTCTCTTTTAGCGCATGTACGACGTCAAGGCTGATCGCGGTCTCGTAGTAGAGCTTTTGCCGCAAGCTGCTCAGGCCCCGGTGTTCGGTATGGCGATAAAAGAAGCGCGCGCCCTTACCAACCCGCTGGATGATGACGGCGGTGACCATATGCGTTTCTCGCTTAGTGTGCGAGTCCGTGCCGATGATGAGGCGGTAGTCGGCTGTTCGTTCAGTACGCACATAGTCTACGATGTCTGCCACCATGGCCTCAAGTGTCATGGGCCCCTTAGACGGACTTATAAACACTGTTACCCCTCCTCCCGCAAACGGGTCATTGTCTGCGCCAGTGCGATAAACGCCGCAAGGTCAAGCTTCTCTCCTCGCGTAGAGGGGAGGATGCGGCACACATCTAGGGCCCTAAGGACATGGCTCCGCAGAAAACCACCTGCGGTCAGGGAATTAACTAAGGTTTTCCGGCGCTGGCCAAACGCCGCTCGCACCAGACTAAACAAGACCCTCTCGTCTGTAAGGCCAAAGTAGGCTGACGGGCACTCGCGCACCGTAAGTTCCACAACCGCGGATGACACACGCGGCGGGGGAAAAAAGGCGCGCGGGGGAATCTGAGCTTTGACCTTCACCTCGGCATAATACTGCACCGCCAGTGAAAGCGCCCCGTACTCCGGCGTATCGGCTTTTGCCTGTATACGCTCTGCCACCTCCTGCTGTACGAGGAAGACCAGACGAGAGAAATGCACCGGACTTTCCAGCAGGCCCATAAGGAGCGGCGTAGTCACGTAGTAGGGCAGATTGGCCACCACTTTGTACGGCGGGGCTTGCCCTTCTAGGCAGTCTTCCCAATCCATCTCTAAGGCGTCCTGAAAGATGACTTGCACGTTGGTATAATCGGCCAGCGTCTCGGCTAGTACGGGAGTGAGCTTCTTGTCTTTTTCTACGGCTACAACATGACGCGCGCGCTTTGCCAACTCACGCGTGAGGGTGCCAAGCCCGGGCCCAATCTCGACTATTAACTCGTTCTCCCTAATATCAGCGGCGGCAAGAATTTTTTCTAAGGCGTGCGCGTCTACCAGAAAATTTTGCCCTAGTCCCTTGTGCGGAGCGAGGCCGAATTTGCAGAGCACCTCGGCCACGCGGCTTGGGCGAATCAGATCATTCATGGATAAGCCCTAGGCCAAACAGCGCTTGTGCGTTAGCGGTGGTTGCCTCGGTTACTTGGGCCAATTCCAGCCCGCGCAAAACGGCGATGGCGCGAGCGATACCCACTAGGCGGGCTGGCTCGTTGCGCTGCCCACGGTAGGGATCAGGCGCCAGATAGGGGCAATCTGTCTCGATTAAGAGCCTCTCTAGCGGGACTTGCTTGGCGACCTCGTGCAGTCTGCGCGCGCTCTTAAAAGTCACCGGCCCCGCCAAAGAGATGAAACCATTTAGACGCATGCACTCCCGCGCCATTTCTAGGCTGCCGGAAAAACAGTGCATAACAAAGCCGCGGTCATAGGGAGCCTGCTCTTTAAGGAGCGCCAAGACATCGGCGTGAGCATCTCTGTTGTGGACAACAAAGGGCTTACGGAGGGACTTAGCCAGCGCGATCTGTGCGCGAAAGGCTCGCTGTGTGACATCCTTAGGCCAGGTGTTCCAGTGGTAGTCTAACCCCACTTCACCTAAGGCCACTACTGGCGGGCGTTGTAAGAGAGTCTCTAGTTCAGCGAGGCTTTCCTCGGTCGCTTGGGGAGCGTCATGTGGGTGGATACCGACGGTTGCGTACAGTCCTCTCTGCTGTAGCGCGAGCGCGACGGCCTCGCGGGATGTGGCCATATTATGCCCTACCACGATGATTTCCCGTACCCCCGCCTGACTCGCGCGCGCGAGAACAGCGGGT
>DBBC01000121.1 GCA_002292025.1 Firmicutes bacterium UBA994 | reverse complement strand
GTTCATCGAAAGTAGCTGAATTACTTATGCGTGGGCTATGGGCGCCGTCTGCGTTCTTTATCGCACGCTCTGTTGAGCTCAAGACCAAGCGCCATGAGTGCTTTGAGTCCACAGAGAACTGCATAGCGCGAGCGCAGGGTCTAAGGTTATGCGCGGACCTTGTTGTCGAGAGACCTCTGCACTAGGAGCCGAGACACCGCTGTTAGCGTGCCAACAGCCTAAGTTAAACCCTTCGCAAATCGCCGAACTTAGTGTAAAATAGAGATGCCTAAAGCAAAGGGGTCAGCCTGATGCTTGGGGCACGGTTTAGACATCGGCCTAAGTCCGAGGAGTAGTCTGAGGGCAGGGGAGTGGCCCACGTGTGGTTGACGCCTGCTTTCGCGAGCAGGTTTTTTGTTTTCGGTGGTTTCGGGGAGAGGAGGGGAAAAGGATGAACGCAGCAGAAAATCGCGTGGCCGTAATCGGGATAGTGGTACTACGCCGTGCTGAAGCGGCTAAACGCGTCAACGCCGTGTTAAGCGAGCATGGTGAGGTGATCGTCGGGCGCATGGGTGTGCCTTACCGCGAGCGGGAATTGGCGGTAATCGCGCTGATAGTAGACGCTACAACAGATGAAATTGGGGCGCTGACGGGGAAGCTTGGCAATATTGAAGGTGTGAAAGTAAAGGCCGCTATGACACTATAACGGCGGAAGGAGAAAGAACTATGAGCACAATCTTGCGGGAGCAGCCGCTCATAAACGAGCCGCCCTATGCCGTGGATAAGCGGCGCGTAGAGGAGATCTTGGCCAAGGCAGAGGCGTGTGTAGGTCTTTCTGCCGAGCAGGCGGCGGAGTTGCTGGCACTCCCCGCGCATTTCGACGAGCAGCTCTTTGCCAGTGCTAAACGCGTGAAGCAAAAGCTGTACGGCGCGCGCCTAGTTCTGTTTGCGCCGCTGTATATCTCCAACCTATGTACTAACAGCTGTCTGTACTGTTCGTTTAGGCAAGAGAACACTCTTTTGACGCGCAGGAAGCTTAGCCAAGCCGAGATTGCAGAGCAGGCGAATTTTCTTATTAATATGGGGCATAAGCGTGTGTTGCTCGAGGCAGGCGAGGACCCCACAGCCGTGCCGCTCGGTTATGTCTTGGAGTCGATTCACACTATCTATAGTGCCGGCTCCCCGGGGCGAGAGATTAGGCGCGTAAATGTTAACATCGCCGCCACAGCGACAGAGAATTATCGTAAACTTAGGGACGCCGGTATAGGCACATACCAGCTTTTTCAGGAGACCTATCACCAGCCTACCTACCGGCTGCTGCACCCGCGCGGGCCTAAGGCTGACTATGGTTATCACCTCACTGCTATGGACAGAGCCATCGAGGCCGGTATCGAAGATTTTGGTCTGGGCGTGTTGCTTGGTCTCTACGATTACCGCCAAGACACGACCTCACTTATTGCTCATGCCCATGCACTTAAGTCTTTGCACGGCATAGGGCCGCACACGGTATCGGTGCCGCGCCTTAGGCCTGCCAGCAATACTCACTGTCCTGACACCTATCAAGTAAACGACCAGCAGTTTGCTCGCGTTGTGGCCGTACTGCGGTTGGCGTTGCCGCTTACGGGGATCATTCTCTCTACGCGCGAAGCACCGGCGATGCGCGACTTCCTGCTGGATGTAGGTGTGTCACAGATGAGCGCCGCGTCTTCGACCGCTCCCGGTGGCTATGGCAAAGAAAGCGACAGCCGCCAGTTTGAAGGCATTGATCACCGCTCACTCGAGGAAGTGGTGGGGAGCATTATCAGGCGTGGGTATGTGCCTAGCTTTTGCACGGGATGTTACCGCAAGGGGCGCCGCGGCGCTGGGTTTATGCAGCTTGTAGCGCATGGGCACATCAAGGATATGTGTCAGGCCAACGCTCTTTTGACCTTAGCGGAATATGTCCTGCAGTTTGCTTCTCCGTCGACAAAAGAGGCAGCCAATGAGCGCTGGGAGAGCTGGCTGCGGGCTATCCCCGCAGGCGTCATGCGAGATAACGCGCGCGAAAAACTCAGGTTAGCTTTGGCTGGGGAGGGTGATGTCTATGTCTAAAGAAGAATCCGTTGCCCCGCGCATTCATGCGCTGATTGAGCGTGCTCAAGCCCGGGGTAAAGAACTAAGCCTCACAGAGATCACCGAGTTGCTAAGCATCACCACACCCCCGGAGTTAGACCTCCTCTGGCAGGCCGCGGATTGGACGCGGCGGCAAGAGGTCGGCGAGGAAATCTGGCTGCGCGGCTTACTGGAGTTTTCCAATGTTTGTCGCTGTAACTGCTTCTACTGTGGCTTGCGCCGCGACAACACGTTGTTGCCGCGCTATCGTCTGACGGAGGAGCAAATACTTGAGGCCGTAGGGCGACTAAGCCGCCTACGTATCGACACGGTAGTCTTGCAGTCGGGCGAGGACCCTTACTTTACCGCGGAGAGCCTAATGTCCTTACTGCAAGCGATAAAGCATAGCTACGACATCGCCATCACCTTAAGTATCGGCTACCGACCAAAAAGCGAGCTCGCCGCGTTTAGGCGCGCGGGCGCCGATCGCTTTCTGATTCGCCACGAAACGGCGAACCCCGACCTCTACGCTGCTTTCCACCCGGATTCCACACTGGCGGACAGGGTACAGCAGCTAAGAGATTTACGCGAGCTTGGCTACGAGGTAGGTTCCGGCTGTCTGGTAGGTCTGCCGGGGCAGACGCTATCCGATCTTGCTGCCGATATTGCTTTAGTGCGGCAGCTCGACGTAGATATGTTTGGCGTGGGGCCGTTTATTCCTCACCCCGACACGCCTCTGGGTGACGCTTCTCCCGGGAGCGTGAGCTTGACCTACAAAATGATAGCGGTGGCGCGGCTAGTGCTCCGTGACGTACACATTCCGGTAACGACGGCTTTGTCTACACTAGAGGAAGATGGTCGCGAAAAGGGCTGGACGCGTGGGGCAAACATTGTCATGCCTAACGCGACACCCGCCCCCTACAGGGCCCAGTACGAACTGTATAAGAACAAGCGCTGCATTGATGACACACTTGAACACTGTCGCGGTTGCCTAGAACGGCGCGTCAAGAGCGTTGGGCGGGTTATAGGGCAGGGGCGGGGGACATCGCTTAAGCTCGCCCGGCGGGCGGTGCCGGTATGAACAAAGCGCCGCAGGCAGTAAGACCGCACGTCGTTATTTTAGGGCGCTGTAATGTAGGGAAATCTACGCTGATTAACGCGCTATGCGAACAGAACGTGGCACTGGTGTCGGCGCAGCCCGGCACTACTACCGACCCGGTAAGCAAATCTATGGAGCTCTTGCCCTACGGTCCGGTGGTGCTGGTAGACACAGCGGGGCTAGATGATGATACGCCACTGGGGAAAGAGAGGGTAAAACTCACCGAACGTGCGCTGCGTAAAGCCGACTTAGCCCTGCTGGTAGTAGAGGTGCACGCGCAGCATCCGCTAGGACAAGAGCTGCTAGCGCGATTGACCAAACGGGGTGTACCTAGCTTAGTGGTAATAAACTGCCACGGCGAAATTAACGGAGCCGCTAGAGAGGACAGTGGATATCCGACAATAGAGGTCAACGCACTGACCGGACAAGGGGTGCGCGAGCTGCGCGAGCATATTGCGGCAGCACTTAAGAGCGGTTACGAAGAACTGCCGCTCGTGCGTGACATACTAACCGGGAAAGGCCCGGTAGTTTTGGTCACCCCCATCGACAAAGCCGCCCCTAAGGGCAGGCTAATATTGCCGCAAGTGCAAGTCTTGCGTGACATCCTAGATGGCGGCGGGGTGGCTATAGTCTGCCGCGAAACGGAGCTAGCTACGGTCTTAACGCAGTTAAGCACGCCACCCGAGCTTGTCATTACCGACAGCCAAGTATTCCCGCAAGTGGCCTGCATCCTGCCGCCTAACTCAGCGCTAACATCTTTTTCGTTGCTTATGGCGCGGTACAAAGGAGACCTGCAAGCCTTAGTGCGAGGAGCAGAAGCCATTGTTGACTTGCGCCCGCTTGACCCCGTGTTGATTGTTGAGGGCTGCACACATCACAGTCAAGAGGACGATATCGGGCGCGTTAAGGTCCCCCGTCTGCTAGAGGGGAGAACCGGGGGTAAGTTGCGCTTTACGTGGGCGAGTGGGCCTAACTTCACCGCCACTATCAGCGATTATAAGCTCATCGTCCACTGTGGCGCTTGTATGATAAACCGGCGCGAAATGATGGCCAGGCTTGAACAAGCCCAAGCAGCGGGCGTGCCCATCGTTAACTACGGCGTTTTGCTGGCGCATTTTGCCGGCATTCTAGAGCGCAGCCTCGCCCCGCTGCTGCGCAAGTGAGCGCCGCTGTTATTGTCGGACGGTTAGTGCTATAGTAGTAGGTGATATGGACAAGTCGAAAGTCGCGGCGGACGTTCCCCACGCAGTGAAGCAATTTTGTTCGAAGCATCGGCTCCTCAAACA
>DBBC01000062.1:1026-8659 GCA_002292025.1 Firmicutes bacterium UBA994 | reverse complement strand
GTCGCGCGGGCCCCCCCCCTTGTCTGCACCCTCGCTTTATGAGAGCCCTTTATCGGCCAAACTTTGCAGCTTTTCTACCTGCTCTGCTTTGCCTAAAACAATTAAGGAGTCAAGTTCAGCAAGCACAAAAGAGGATCCTGGATTAATCTCAGTTTTACCGGTGATACGCTTAATTGCCATCACGACTAGGCCCGTTTGTTCGGGTATGCGAGCGTCGGCTAGGGTCTTCCCAGCCAGCTTTGAACCTGGATTAATAATAATTTCTTCTAGGTCGATCACTACTTCTCCGGCTCTCGTAATTACGTCAAGAAAGGACACCACTGCCGGCCGTAACATTAAGGCGGCCATACGAGAACCGCCGATTTCATTTGGCGATACAACTTTGTTTGCTCCCGCTTTAAGCAGTTTTAAGTCAGCTTTGTCTTCAATGGCCCGTGATACAATTAGCAGGTCCGGTTTTAGTCCGCGGGCGGTAAGCACCGTGAATACGTTATCAGCATCATTTGCCAAACAGCAGACTATCCCTTTTGCTCTTTCAATGCCAACTTTGATCAGATCTTCTTCAGTAGTCGCATCGCCGACTATAGCAGAGCCGCCCGCATCAATAATATGTTCAACCTTATCTTTATCCGATTCTAACACGACATAAGAAACGCCGCGTTTTTTAAACTGGTTTACTACGTGAAGACCAGTTTGCCCTGCGCCACATATTATGTAATGGTCAGTTAGTTTTGCAACTTTGTTTTCCATGAGTCTCCTCCGCATAAGAAATTTAAACTCACCCTCAAGAACAAAAGAGTTGACCAGTGTCACGGCAAAAGCCGCGATAAACAAACCGCTAAAAATTAACCCGATTGTAAACAATCGTCCCGGGCCACTGAGGGCTTGCACTTCCCCGAAGCCTACAGTGGAAATAGTTATTACAGTCATGTATAAGCTGTCCATAAAGGACAACTCTTCAATAGCCATATAGCCGATTGTCCCCACACTTAAGAGCAGTATCAGCAATACAACAACTGTATAAACTTTTTTATAGGATTCCAATAATGCCTCACGCCCTTTTCACACTAACGCTTGGGCCCCTTGTGTTCTACGGGCGCCTCTTTCGGGCTGACCCTGCATCCCTTTTGCTTCTTTCATCACCGTTTTTCTAATGGTATATTACGCTAATTTTTTTTGTTCGGAAAGGACAAAGGGGACGGGTGCTCTTGTCGGGAGACCTCCCACCTGATAAAATAACGGTGAGGTGATGAATGATGGCTAGATTGGCGCGGCGGCAAAGCGAGTCGGGGTATTATCATGTGATGCTGCGGGGCATTAATCGCGAGTTCATTTTTCAGGATGACGTGGACAAAGCCTTTTTTATGGAACTCATAAGAGGGGAGCAGCTAACAGGGACAGTTGCGCTAGTGACGTGGTGTGTTATGGATAATCACGCGCACATGATTGTTAAGGCAGAAAAAAGTGATTTGGCGAAAGCAATCAAGATTATTAGCGTGAAATTCGCGGCCCACTACAACCGGGGGCAGAAACGTATCGGCCCTGTCTTTGGCGATCGTTTCAGGAGTGAGAATATAGAGGATGATGCCTACCTGCTCGGGGCACTGCGGTACATTCATCAGAACCCAGTCACAGCTAAGCTGGCGAAAGACATGGCGGAGTACGCTTGGAGCAGCTATCACGAATACTTTGGGACTCTACAATATGTAGATGCGGCACAGAAAGAGTTCGTCCTAGGGCTTTTTGGAGGCGACATAGAGAGGTTTGCTGCCTTCCACGCGCTTGATGACGACATAGACTACTTGGAGACTCGGGAACAGACTGCGCAAAACAGGGAAGACCGCGCCCATCGTATGATTGAGCAGTTTTGTCGGGCGAATGGGATAGTGAGCGCGCAAAAAATCCACAAAAACCCAGACCTCTTTAACAGGCTTTGTCGGGTTCTGGTGCATGACGCAGGACTTACGCTACGAAAAACCGCCGAGCATTTATCCACGACTCACCAGCGTGTGCATGAAGCGGTGAGGGACTAGCTGGCACTATCGGTTTTGTAATGAAGCATCAAAGACGCAAATGGGGAGGATAGCGCCGTGCGAATCATAGACATGACGCAACTGAGTAAGGAGCAGATAAAGGAAGCAGCGCAAATACTCACATGCAGCATTCCACTGGGGTGGCCTACGCTGCAGGACGCGCTGGAGGAAATTAGCGAGCGTTTGGTGCCAAGAAATACTTTGCTTGCGGCGCTGGACGGTGATGTAGTGCTGGGGTGGGGAGGGGTCTTGGCCCCTACATACAACGGCAATGTGTTTGAACTGCATCCGTTAGCGGTGCGCAGTGATAAACGCACACAGGGTGTGGGCAGGGCGCTTGTGCATGCGCTCGAGGAAGCGGCAAGGCAACAGGGTGGGCTCACCATGTACCTCGGGGCAGATGACGAAAAAGAAGGCGGAGAAACGTCTTTGGCTAACGTCGACCTTTACGACAATCTACCGGAACGAATGGCCAGTTTTAGCCCTAGCACCCACCAGTCGGCTTTTTACATGAAAGTCGGCTATAAAATTATCGGCGTAGTGCCCGATGCCAATGGCATTGGTAAGCCGGATATCATCTTAGGGAAACGTCTGTAAATTGTTTTCTCCCCGGCATCAAACGGCTTTAAGGCTATTGGGCTACGTTAGTGATAGAAAGTCAGAATATACATGAGATGCGCTGGGGGAGAGATAGGCATGAAGCACGCTATGGGCTATCGCGGCGAATCGCAAGGTGACATGCGGCTCTTCACCGCTATCGAATTTGAGCCAATTATTCAAGCTAAGTTCGCGCGGGTTCAATCTGAGGTGACAAAGCATAGCGTGTCCGGCAACTTTACGCGAGTATGCAACTTTCACCTTACGCTTGTTTTCTTGGGCGAGATGTCCGCCGCTTGCGTTCCAGCCATACAGTGCGCCATGGACGAGGCTGTGCGCGGACACACATCCTTCGTGCTGACAGCAGATAAGCTAGGGGCGTTTAACCGGGGAGGCAAGAAAATAATTTGGGTAGGGCTCAACGGGGAGTTGCAGCGACTTCGTATGCTTTACGCTAGGCTGGAAGACGTCCTTATGGGCATCGGTGTTATAAAGCAAAAGCAGGACTACAGCCCGCATGTAACCTTAGGGCGCGAGGTCGTGACTAAAGTTCCCTTAACCGCAATAAGCGTACCCTCGATGCTCCCAATTGCGGTCGAAGTACGCGAGGTATCACTTTTGGAAAGCAAGCGGGAGCAAGGCCGCCTCGTATACCGCAAGATTTATAGTGTAGTGCTTTGAGGGCCGAGGCGACAGGGACGCAAGCAAAAGGCACGGGCTAAAGAGTAGGAGGCTGTGCATGAACAAGGAGAAGATCGCCAGAGAACTTAAGAATCGCCTTAGTCGCATTGAAGGGCAGGCAAGGGGAGTACAGCGCCTTATTGATGAACAGGCTGATTGCGAGAAGGTTCTGATTCAGCTAGCTGCCATGAAGGCAGCTGTCGACCAAGTCGGCATGAAAGTACTTGGCTGCTACATGGCCGAAGCTGTTATGGCTCAGATGAACAACGGGGAGGACCCCGATTCAGCCATCGAAAACGCCATCCGGCTGTTAGGCAAACTCTAGGCAAAAAAAGAGTGGACAAAAGACTTGACACAAAAAAATTATTAGACGATAATGATTGCGATAATCAAAAGGAGGTATGTTTAATGTCGCTAATCGGAACTAAAGTACTGCCATTCAAAGCTCATGCCTTCAAAGACGGCGCATTTGTAGAGGTTACAGACCAAGATTTCGTGGGGGGATGGAGCGTAGTGGCCTTCTATCCGGCAGATTTTACATTTGTTTGCCCGACTGAGCTGGAAGACCTACAGAACGAGTACGATAAGCTAAGGGCGCTCGGCGTTGAGATCTACGCGGTGTCAACCGACACCCACTTCGCGCACAAGGCTTGGCATGACACCTCGCCTGCGATCAAAAAAATTAAGTATGCCATGGTGGGAGACCCTGCTCATGTGCTTTCAAGCAACTTCGGCGTGTTGATTGAAGAAGCTGGCTTAGCTGACCGTGGCACGTTTATCATCGACCCCGATGGCACTATCCAAGCCGTTGAGATCAACGCTGGCGGCATCGGGCGCGATGCCAGCACACTTATTAACAAGATTAAGGCCGCGCAGTATGTGCGCAAGCATCAGAACGAGGTTTGCCCCGCTAAGTGGCAGGAGAACGGTAAGACTCTGACACCCGGCATAGATTTGGTAGGCAAAATATAAGCAAGACGGAAAGCTCGCAGGCAGCAAAAAAAAGCTATCTCACGCCAGCGCGAGATAGCTTTTGACTTTTACAAATGGTGGGCGCAACAGGGCTCGAACCTGTGACCTCTTGCGTGTGAAGCAAGCGCTCATCCCGACTGAGCTATGCGCCCTTATATCAATAATATCAGGAATCTGCCTGTGAGGCAACCGTTGCGCCTTGGAAGCCTGCCTCAAAGGCCGACAGGTTTAAGGGTAGAGATTTTGGTGGGACGGTGCGGCGGATGGCTTCCAGCCAGTGGCTCTTTTCGATCTGCATCTTGTGCGCTAGCGCCCCCAGCAGGACAACATTTACCGACTTAATGCTGCCAACCTCTCGTGCTAACTGCAAAGCATCGATCACCACCACAGCTTGTGCGCCTGCTTGCAGCGTTTCCAGCACCTCAGGGGGGTAGGGAGTTTGTCCGGTGATCACGGTCATAGGGTCGATGCGCTGGTCGTTAACCACTAGTGTGCCGCCTTCGCGCAGGTAGTGCGCCCACCGTAGCGCTTCGAGTTTCTCAAAGGCGACGATGAAGTCGGCCTCGCCTGGTTCCACCAACGGGCTATGCACCTTTTCACCCATGCGCACATGCGTGACCACGCTGCCCCCGCGCTGCGCCATGCCATGGACCTCGGACATCTTGACATCGTGCCCCTCTGCCATGGCTACCTCTGCGAGAATCTTGCCGGCTAGGATGGCGCCTTGCCCCCCTACTCCGACCAGAAGGATGTTTTGTGTGAGCATTACTCTACCTCCTTGCCGATAGCGTCGAATTTACAGACCTGAGCACACACTCCGCAACCCACACACAGCGCGGCGTTTATCGTACTCTTTTTGTTGGCGTGGGTAATGGCCGGGCAGCCAATGCGCATGCACATTTTGCAGCCTACACACTTGTCGTGGTCAATGCAGAGGACAGGCTCCTCTTGCTTAACAATTAAAACACACGGACGCTTGGCAATGATAACGCTTGGTTCACGTACGGCAACTTCCCGCGCAATCAGCGCTCTAAGTCCTTCCATATCAAAGGGGTCGATGACGAAGGTCCGTTGTACCCCTACGGCCTTGCACAGCGCCTCTAGGTCTAAGGCCGCGGTAGGCTCCCTATGCAAAGTCTTACCGGTGCCGGGGTGCTCTTGATGACCGGTCATAGCCGTAGTACTGTTGTCGAGTATCAGCACTGTGGATGTGCCGCGATTGTACACGATGTCGATTAAGCCGGTGATGCCGCTATGGACAAAAGTAGAGTCCCCAATTACCGCTACGGTCTTCTCGGCGAGCTCTGGGTGTGCCTTCTCAAAGCCTAGCGCCATCGGCACGGAGGCCCCCATGCAAATGCAAGTGTCCATAGAATCAAGCGGCGGCAAAGCCCCTAAAGTATAGCAGCCGATATCACCGGTGACAAAAAGTTTTAGCTGCTTTAACAGATAGAAGACGGGCCGATGCGGACAGCCGGGGCAGAGCACAGGCGGGCGCACGGGCACCTTTGCCGCTGGTCTGTCCGTCGGTGCGCTGGAGCCACCAAGAGCACGTGCGATGGCCTGTACAGATAACTCGCCGATGACGGGGAGTATGTCCTTGCCCAATACCTGCAGCCCGAGCGCCTTGATGTGCTCTTCCAGATAGGGCTCGTTCTCCTCGATGACATATAGGGTTTCAACGTCTGCCGCAAATTTTTTAATTAACTTGTCGGGCAGGGGCCAAGTAAACCCTAGCTTAAGAATAGACGCTTGCGGCAATGCCTCGCGCGCGTATTGATAGGCTATACCCGAGGTTATCACACCCACGCGTTTGTCGCCCCACTCTATGCGATTGATAGGTGTAGTTTCGCTGTATGCTTTGAGAGCTTCTAATCGACTTTCAAGTTGCACCCTCTTTTGACGGGCAAAGGCTGGCATCATAACGTATTTTTTTATGTCTTTTACGTATGGCTTTACGCTTGTGAGTTCAGGGTCTCTCAGTTCTACCACGGTCTTAGAGTGGGAGATGCGTGTAGTGACGCGTAGGAATACAGGCGCGTCAAATTGCTCGCTTATGCTCAGTCCCAGCCCGACAAAATCCTTGGCTTCCTGGCTGTCGCTGGGCTCGAACATGGGTACCTTAGCAAACTTGGCATAAGCGCGGTTGTCCTGTTCATTTTGTGAGCTGTGCATGCCGGGGTCGTCAGCGGAAACTAGCACCAGCCCTCCGTTTACGCCCGAGTAGGAGGCGGTAAACAAAGGGTCTGCTGCGACGTTTACGCCTACGTGCTTCATGGCCACAAGCGTGCGCGCACCGGCAATGGCGGAGCCCACTCCAACTTCCATGGCCACTTTTTCGTTGGGCGACCACTGCGCCTTAATTTCGCGATACTGACCGACGTTCTCCAGTATCTCTGTGCTAGGTGTACCTGGGTAGGCAGCGGCCACCGTGACGCCGTTTTCATATGCGCCGCGAGCTATGGCTTCATTCCCTGTTAGCAGTGCTTTCATAAATGACCCCCTGCAGTTAGTTTTCCTCACTAGTTTACCACACGTCGGCGGTTTTTGTTTTCTATGAAGCATTAGTGAAGCATTAGGGACGGAGCCTTTTGCTTCACGCTCGTGGCATGCCTGACCTAGCAGGGAACAACCGCCGCACTGGCGAAAAAGTGCACATGCGAAATCAAGGGGTGGCGACATGAATAATGCCAGCGGACTGCAGTTGCGAGAGATAACTGAGAATACGGTGCGTGACATTTGTGACCTTGAAGTTAGCGAGGCGCAAGAAAGGTTCGTCGCGTCGAATGCCATATCTATTGCCCAAGCCTACTTTTGCAAGGAAGCGTGGTTTAGAGCTGTATACGCGGGAGACACCCCGGTCGGGTTCGTAATGTTGCATCAAGACCCAGAGATCGGGGAGTATTTCCTCTGGCGCTTTATGATCGATAAAACGCAGCAGGGCAAGGGCTACGGCAAGGCAACGATAGGTCTTATCTTAGACCACGTGCGCACTTTGCCCAATGCCAAAGAGCTGCGGTTGAGCTGCGTCCCCGGTGAAGGCGGGCCAGAGGAGTTTTATGCTAGCCTTGGGTTTACGTTTACCGGTGAAGTAGAGGACGGCGAGAATATCTACAGGATCGACCTGTAATTAGCAAATGTGCCCCCTCTGACAAGACTGCGGCACTTGAGACACTGCGAGGAGGTCTATGTATGAATTTGGCTAAGTTCCCACGACGCAATTACTCCTACGGCCCAACTCCTATAGAGATGCTCGGCAACTTCTCGCGTGCGTTAAGCGGTCCAGACATCTACATAAAGCGTGACGACTTACTGGGGCTGGCGGGTGGCGGCAACAAAACCCGCAAGCT
>DBBC01000062.1:476-627 GCA_002292025.1 Firmicutes bacterium UBA994 | reverse complement strand
TGCGGCGCAGTGCAATCAAACCACTGCCGCCTCACTTTAGCGGCGGCAGTGCGCGAAGGAATGCAGTGTCGATTGGTGCTCGAAGAGCGTGTCCCCGGCAGCTATGACAGAATGGCAGGCGGCAATAACTTCCTCTACCAGTTGCTTGGGG
>DBBC01000062.1:0-130 GCA_002292025.1 Firmicutes bacterium UBA994 | reverse complement strand
CGAAGCTATTACCGTTGTGCCGGGTGGTAGCGATATGATGGCAGCAATGCGAATTATGGCCGCCGACGTAGAGCAAACAGGGGGCAAGCCCTACATTATCCCCGGCGGTGGGTCTAACCCCGTGGGGGCA
>DBBC01000086.1 GCA_002292025.1 Firmicutes bacterium UBA994 | reverse complement strand
GTGGATCGAATGCCCGGATGCATGAGCAGTTACAATAGATAAAGCTAGCTCGGAGGTGGAGGATTGTCTTGGCTCGAAGCACTGCAAACTAATCCCATACTGTACCGTGCTCTCTTAGCTTGGTTGATTGCGCAAGGTTCGAAAGTTATCTTAGCTTGGATTAAGGCGGGCAAGTTCAGCTGGGAAAGAGTGACGGGCGCCGGCGGCATGCCTAGCACGCATTCCGCGGTGGTAAGCTCTTTGGCGGCAGCGGTAATTAGGTTTACTGGATTTACTAGCCCATACAGTGCTATTACCATAATATTTGCCTTGATTGTCATGTATGACGCCACAGGTGTGCGCCAGGCTGCGGGGAAGCAAGCGGAAGCTCTGAACAAGATGATCGGCCACTTTATGCTGTACGGGCACATCGGCGAAGAACCGCTGAAAGAATTATTGGGGCACACGCGCGTAGAAGTGTTGGTAGGGGCACTCCTTGGCGTGCTTGTCGCGTATCTGTAAAAGCGATGGCGAGGTATTCTTGGGGTTAAAGGGGGAGCTACGCTGCTAGAGTGCATTAATCATCCACAAGATTTGCGGAATTTGACAGCTAGGGAGCTAGAAATTTTAGCGCAGGAAATACGGGAGCTCATCATTGGCATTGTGGCAAAGAATGGCGGGCACTTGGCGTCTAATCTCGGCGTGGTGGAACTGACGTTGGCCTTGCACCGAGAGTTTGAAGCGGAGCGAGACCAAATCGTGTGGGATGTAGGACACCAAACATACGCACATAAGATAGTCACCGGGCGCCGTGAGCGCTTTGGCAGCATACGCCAAGAGGGCGGCCTCAGTGGATTCCCCAAACGGGAAGAAAGCGCCTATGATGTATTTAACACCGGGCACGCCACGACTTCCATCAGCGCCGCCCTTGGTTTGGCGGAAGCCGCCCGGCATTTGGGGGTGCGCTCCCACGTGGTGGCAGTGATTGGGGACGGAGCCATGACCGGAGGTATGGCTTGGGAGGCCATTAACCACGCGGCACACTTAGCGCGGCCCCTGATTGTTATCCTCAATGACAACGAAATGTCCATTTCTGCTAACGTGGGAGCGATTGCCGGCTACCTTAACGCGCTGCGCACCGCTAGGCTCTACCAAAAGACCAAGCGCGATGTGCAAGGGGTGTTTAAGGGTGCGGGCAGTGTGGGCGAACGCCTCTGGCAATGGGCTACTCGCCTAAAAGACAGCTTTAAGTACTTACTGATAGGGGGCATAGTTTTCGAGGAGCTGGGTTTCACCTACTTAGGCCCGGTAGACGGACACAGCATCCCTGATCTTACTGCTGTGCTCAGGCAAGCCAAGAGGCTGACCGAGCCGGTCTTTATCCACTGTCTTACGCAAAAGGGACGAGGATACTTGCCCGCGCTGCGGCAACCGGATCGATATCACAGTGCGCCGCCATTTATGGTGGAGACAGGTGCGCGCCGCGAGGATAACGCCTGCCAGCGTACATTTACGCAGCTGTTGGGTGAGAGTTTGCACGCCCTAGCGGGACAAGATCACAAACTGGTGGCCATCACCGCCGCCATGCTTGAGGCCACGGGCCTGACCGACTTTGCGCGCAGTTTTCCTAAGCGTACCTATGACGTAGGCATCGCTGAGGCGCACATGGTGACGTTCGCCGCGGGGCTGGCGGCGGGGGGCCTTAAGCCCGTGGTAGCCGTTTACTCGACGTTTATGCAGCGGGCCTACGACCAAATGCTGCACGACGTCTGCCTGCAGAAATTGCCGGTAGTTCTCTGCCTAGACAGAGCCGGAGTGGTGGGCGAAGACGGAGAAACTCATCACGGCCTCTACGATTTATCGTATCTACGTACGCTCCCTAATATGACAATATTTGCCCCCAGCGGCGCACAAGACTTGCCCGTCTTACTAAAAAAAGCGCTACATTTAGGGGCGCCCGCGGCTTTGCGTTACCCACGCGACTGTGCGCTCCACTTGCCGGCACAGCTCCCGCTTTATGGCGCGCTTTTAATTGACGAGGAACCCGATTGCTTGCTGGTGGGTATTGGGCCATTATTTTTAGAGTGCTATCAGGCGGCCAGCCGTCTTAAGCAGCAGGGTGTGCGGGCTGGAGTATGGTACTGCCCACAGGTGTGGCCATTAGAGGAGCAACTCATTAGCATTGCCACACGTGCCAAGCTGGTGGTTACCGCAGAGGACAATATACTGGCAGGTGGTTTCGGGGCCAGCCTAGCGGAGGCCGTGCCGGGCGGGACGGCAAAACTGGTGCGGCTGGGTTTTGCGGATGGCTGTGTGTCGCATGCTCCCCGTAACGTGCTGCTCAGACGCGCCGGTTTAACGGCAGAAGGCATTGTGGCGGCGGTAGTACGTGCCCTTGAATAAAAAGCGGTTGGACGTGCTCCTCCTAGAAAAGGGCTTGGCCGAGTCGCGCGCGCAGGCGCAGGCACTAATTCAAAGCGGGGCCGTGCGGGTGGAAGGCGAAACAGCCGATAAACCCGGGCAGACCTATCCTGCAGACAGCGTCATTACCATGCGTTCGGCGCCGCATGCGTATGTCTCGCGTGGCGGTGTGAAGCTGGAACACGCTTTAAAGAAGTTTACCCTGTCACTGTCTGGCCGCGTGGTATTAGACGTGGGTGCGTCGAGTGGGGGGTTTACCGATTGCGCGTTGCAAAATGGGGCGCGGTACGTAATTGCCGTTGACGTAGGGCGGGGACAGCTAGCGTGGAAGCTCCGCAACGATGCGCGAGTACAGGTGTTGGAAAAGACGAATATACGTTACTTGCGGCGCGAGCAGCTACGCGAGCGCCCGGACGCCGCCACCGTAGACGTGTCCTTTATCTCCTTATCGCTGGTCTTGCCCGTGCTTGATGTCTTGCTCTCCCCGCATGCGGATGTGATAGCATTGATCAAACCACAGTTTGAGGCAGGCAGAGAGGCGGCGTCGCGCGGTCGCGGCGTGATTCTGGACCCTGCCGTACACAGGGCAGTCATCGCTGGTGTGCTACAGATGGCCAAGAACTTAGGATGGGGCCTGTGTGGCCTGACGTATTCGCCCATTAAAGGGCCCGAAGGCAATGTGGAATTTCTTGCTTGGTGGAAAATAGATGCCCCTGATGGTGTAACGGTCAATGTGACACAAGTTGTTACGGACGCCCACGCGGAAGCGAAATGACGTGCACGTCAAGTGGAGGTTTTTAAGTGACGATCGGGATCATCGCCAATCTAGAAAAAGACAACGCAATAAGAGCGACACGGCAGGTGATTGCCGAACTTACCGCGCTTAGGCAAGAAATGATGCTGCCGCAAAGTTTAGCCGCTCGCATCGAACGTGAGGAACTAGGGTTTACGGAACAAGAAATGGCCGAAACCTGTTCGGCCATCGTTGTACTGGGCGGCGATGGCACGCTGTTGTCGGTGGCGCGGCGGTGGCCATTCTGGGGAGTACCCCTGCTAGGGGTAAATCTCGGGCATCTTGGTTTCTTAACTGAGGTCGAGGAGCAGGGGGTAACTGATGCCCTAGGCATGATTGTCAGGGGAGACTTTTGGTTACAAGAACGCATGATGCTTAAAGCCACCGTAGTCCGAAATGGTGCATGCGTGCAGGAAGCTTTTGCCCTCAATGACTGCGTGGTAACTAAGAGCGCTTTTGCGCGCGTGATCCGGTTAGAAATTCACGTCGGCAAGAGCTACTTCGAGACTTTTCCGGCTGACGGCGTACTCGTAGCCACTCCTACCGGGTCAACGGCGTATTCGCTCTCGGCGGGCGGACCGATTGTCGATCCCTCCATGCAACTGATGTTGCTCACGCCCATCTGTGCTCATATGCTGCAGGCTCGTCCGACGGTCATCTCTCCCAGCGAGAAGATATGCATTCGGCTGCACGCCATTCGCGGCAACATAGCACTCACCCTCGACGGGCAAGAGAGTATACGGCTGCTGCAGAGTGACGAAGTAATCGTAGAAAGAGCGGATATCGTGACTCGCCTTATTAAGGTTGCTGCCCGCAGCTTTTACGACGTACTCCGACACAAACTGACCGCGGGAAGGAGCGTGCCGCATGCTTGAGCGGTTACTTGTACAAGGGTTTGCCGTAATCAAAGAGCTCAGCCTAGAATTAGGTCCGGGGCTGACCGTGCTGTCCGGTGAAACGGGTGCCGGGAAGTCCATTATCGCTGACGCTGTCTCGCTTTTGGTGGGGGGAAGAACGTCTGCGGACGTGATTAGGTCCGGCTGTGAGCGGGCACTTGTTCAAGGCGTGTTTCGGGTGCAGGACGCCGGCGTAGAGAATTTATTAAACGTACAGGGAGTTGCGGATGCCGGAGAACTCATAGTCACGCGCGAGATTACAGCCAGCCGTTCGGGTTGCCGCGTCAATGGTCAGAGCGTCACACAAGGCTTTCTCAGGCAGCTTGGAGCATATCTTGTGGACATACATGGTCAGCACGAGCACCAGTCCCTTTTTGCTCCCGCCGCGCATCAGAAGCTGATTGATAGATTTGCCGGCACCAGAGCTGCCGAACTGCTTGCGGCTCTCGCCGTCGAAGTTAAGCACTATGAGCAGTGTCAACATGAGCTCAAGGAAAACCCTGAGAGCGAAAGCGAGCGGCTTCGTCTCCTCGATCTCCTTAATTATCAGATACAGGAAATCGATGCCGCTAAAGTCAAACTAGACGAAGAAGACGAACTCAAGCGAGAGCGACAAACTCTACTGAGTTTTGAGCGCTTGCGGGGTGCGGTAGAACGATGCCACGCCGAACTATCCGGCGGAGGGCGGGGCAGAGACGTAAGTGACTTAGTGAGTCGCAGCGCGGCAGAATTAAAGGAAATGCGGCAACTTTCCACTGAGCTGGAGAGTATTTCCGCGACGCTTGAACAGGCCGGATACTTGTTGCAAGATGCTATCGGCGAGCTTGGCGTGCTTAAGGCATCTTTGTATTTCGATCAGGGCCGACTGGAGGAAATTGAGCAGAGGCTTGAGCACTTAGCTAAACTCAAGCGCAAGTACGGCCGTTCACTCGAAGCAGTGCTAGCTTTCCGCGCGGAAGCGCAAAAGAGCCGAGAACGACTTCATGACGCTGCTGAGCGTTACGCGGCACTCGCGCAGAGCATGGCATTGCGGCAAGAGCGCTACAAGCGTTTGGCGGGCGAACTCAGTATTCTCAGAGAAAAACACAGCCATGAGTTATGTCAGTTGGCACAGGCCAACATCCGGGAGCTAGGCATGTCAAGCGGACGGCTCAGCATCTCCGTCACCCGCCATCCCGACGCGATGAACCTGCGCGGGGCGGAAAGCATGGAACTTCTGTTTTCCGCTAACCTCGGGGAAGAACCGAAGCCACTGGCTAAAATCGCCTCAGGCGGTGAAATATCGCGTGTTATGCTAGCATTGAAAGCAGTTTTCAGTAACCTCGATGACATTCCTACGCTTGTTTTTGACGAAATCGACAGCGGTGTAGGCGGAAAAGCAGCGCTCGCCGTGGCAGAAAAAATTGCCGCTGTAAGCCGGCACAAACAAGTACTATGCGTCTCTCACCTTGCGCCGGTAGCGGCACTGGCTGATCATCACTTATATGTGCGCAAAGAGGACTCGGAAGGCAGGACAACGGTAAGTGTCGAGTACTTATATGGTCAGGCGCGAGTCAGAGAGTTAGCCCGCATGCTCGGCGGTCGCGAAACGACCGCAGCCTTGGAACACGCGGAAGAGTTGTTGGTAAAGAGCAGAACCCGTTGGCAACGGTAGACACGCGCCTGTAAACACGTAATTTTCACGGAAAAGGTTTTAGGTTCAGGGAGAAGAATACAAATTCAGAGCGGGGAATGATCCACGAAGAACACTAAGAGGCACGAAGACGCAAGACAAAGATAGCCGTAGTGTTCCTTGATGGCACTTCGTGTCCTTCGTGTATGGTAACCCTTTGAAGGCCGGGGAGCCTGAGCAGTTACAAAAGCGCTGTGAATAGGGAGGATTAGCCTTGCGTTGCTTTAAGGTGCTGGTCATCAATCCGGGGAGCACGTCCACTAAAGTAGCCTGTTATGTAGGTAACACGCTAAAGACCGAGGAAAGCCTGAATCATTCGCCACAGGACCTAGCCGCATACCCAGAAATCTTGGATCAGTTTTGCTTGCGCTTAAGCGCAGTTAAGTCTTTTGTGATAAAGCATGGGGTAGCGGCGGGACTTGATGCGGTTGTCGGCCGGGGAGGCTTATTGCGCCCGTTGTCAGGCGGCACTTATGCCGTTAGTGAAGCCATGGCAGAGGACCTGCGGCGCGGTGTGCAGGGGCACCACGCCTCTAATCTAGGCGGGTTGATGGCCAAAGCCATAGCGGAGCCCTTAGGCCTGCCTGCGTTTATTGTCGACCCTGTGGCCGTGGATGAGTTTGAACCTGTGGCGCGCCTTTCCGGGCATCCGCTGATTGAGCGCCGTAGCTTGTCACATGCCTTAAGCATGAAAGCTGTAGCGCGGCGCGCAGCTAGGGAGCTCGACATTCCGTACCCCAAAGCTAGGTTTATCGTAGCCCATCTAGGAGGAGGGATCTCGGTCGGTCCTATGGTCGGCGGCCGCGTCATCGACGTAAACAACGCCAATGAGATGGGCCCTTTCTCGCCGGAACGCACGGGAAGCCTGCCCGCCGGGGATTTAGCGGCGCTGTGCTTTAGCGGGAAGTATACTGCGCAAGAAATAAAGCGGCAGCTTAATGGGCAAGGGGGCATGGTGGCCTATCTTGGCACTTCCGACGCCCGCGAAGCATATAGGCGCGCCGATGCCGGTGACGCTAAAGCAGAGTTAGTAATGCAGGCCATGGCCTATCAGATTGCCAAGGAGATCGGCGCCATGGCCACAGTCCTTAGCGGCAGAGTCGACGCTGTCATCCTTACAGGCGGACTTGCCCACTCCGACAGAATGTGCGATACCATCGCGGGCTATATAGGGTTTATCGGTCCGTTGCTTGTCTATCGCGGCGAAGACGAGATGCTAGCCCTAGCGGAGGGAGCTTGCCGTGTGTTGGCAGGCGAAGAAGCAGCGCAGGAGTACTAAACAAAAAACAAAA
>DBBC01000146.1:1541-7014 GCA_002292025.1 Firmicutes bacterium UBA994 | reverse complement strand
AAAAAAGTGTATAAATCGCGCTAGCGCACGGAGACGCCTGCCGAGAGCACCGCGTCAAGCAAGCGCCGCATACCCAGAACTCTACCCGTAGCTTGGGGCAACAACCCCAGATACAGATCCGGGTCGATGTTGAGGTTGCGAAACTGCACCTGATTAACGCCGGTCTCGCGGATAAACAGGAGCAGGGCCGCGACCTCTTCCTCGCGGTCGGATACACCGGGCATGACCAACAGGTTAAGGGAGACAAATACGTTGCGGCTGCGGGCATATTTTATGCCGCGCACGACATCGTCCAAGCTGTAGCTATGCTGGCGGTAATAGGGGTCGTACAGCGCCGGTCGCGGGGAGTTTAGGCTCACGCGCAGGGAATCAATGCCGGCATCGACAACTGCGCGCAAGCCGTCAAAATAGCCGGCGTTAGTGTTCATATTGATGCGGCCGCGCTTAGTCTGCCCGCGCACAGCGCGCACAATTTCAGCCGCTAACTTGCTTTCCAGCAGCGGCTCTCCCTCGCAGCCCTGCCCGAAACTGACTGTGTCTCCGCCTTCTGTAAGGTGCTTAACCGCTAGCTCCGCGGCCTCGGCCACAGTAGGCACGAAATTGATACGCGCCTGTGGCGCGGGGCAGCATTCGGACACCTGCAAGGAAATACACCCCACGCAGTTGGCGTTGCAGCGCGGCGAAATAGGGAGCCCGGCCTCAAAACGGCGATACAACATGTTTTGCGCGGTAAAGCAACCGTAGTTTTGCGCGCAGTAGATAAGCTGCTCTAAGATACGGTTGCGGCCAAACTCCTGTCGGCGCGTAGCGATAAGGGAGGCTAAATCCGGCGTGTTGAACCGGCTGGGCTCCCAGCGCTGCAAGTCGGCGCTTGTAGCGGCGGGGATGGCGGTCACCCACAGCCCATTGTCAAGCCAAGCCACGCCGGCGTAACCAAACAAAGGGAGCATTTCTTTGGTGGGGCGATATCCCGGGAGCAGGGTGCGCAAATAGCCTTGCGGCAGCAGCGCGGCCACAGCCTGTGCACCGGTGCGCGGATAGGGTACGAACCTCCCCCGACGGTCAACGGCAGCCGCCGCGCGCTCAGGTAAAACTACAAGGCTGGCGCCCGGGGGCAGGGGAATCATATCTTCTCTCTCCGGCTCGACGAGCATGCCGCCGGTACGCATTACCGCGCCGTAGGCGGTGTCCTCAAAGACGTGGCCGTGCTCATCGGCGTAAACGAGCTTAAACATAGTGATGTCCGACCGCTACGCTAGTCAGGTCTGTAGCCCCCCGATCAGTTTTCTTGTTATATCCTATTATACGGGCGCAAGGCTAGCAAGGAGGACGCGGCGGTAGAGGCACAAGCGATCGAGGCACAAAAATAGAGGGGCGGCGCATTCGCCACCCCTATTGCAGCCTCTAGGTTGCGCATTATGACCTTACAGTGCAGTGGGTATCTTGGCCGGCATATCCACGGCCTTTTCGCTGCGGGCCACGGCGAGGGTGCACGCCAGATCGCCCGTGACGTTCATGGCGGTGCGGCCCATGTCCACAATGCGGTCAATGCCCATGATAATGCCGATGGCGGTAACCGGCATACCGACGGACTCCAGCACCATGGCCAGCATAATCATGCCCGCACCGGGCACACCCGCGGTCCCGATGGAAGCAAGCGTCGCAGATACGACAACGGTGAGCATCTGATTAAATGTCAGATCGACCCCGAGCAACTGCGCCAGAAAGACGACCGAAACGCCTTGATACAGAGCCGTACCGTCCATATTGACGGTGGCGCCCAGCGGCAAGGTGAAGGCCCCGATTTCTTTCTTGATGCCGAGATTCTTTTCGCCGCAATGCAAAGTGACAGGCAAAGTCGCAGCCGAGGAAGCGGTGCTAAAGGCGACCAGCATGGCGGGGGAGCAGCGCTTTAACATTTCGATGAGGCTGAGCCCGCCAAAGAACTTGGCGATGCCGCCGTAAACGACGACCAGATGGATAATCAGCCCCAGATACACCACAAAGATAAACATGGCCAAACTAACGAGAATAGCCGGGCCCACCTGAATTACAGTGCGGGCAATCAGCGCCGCCACGCCGTAGGGTGCAACCTGCATCACCAGCGTAGTCAGGCGCAGCATCACACCGTTAAGCCCCTCGAAGACATTCAACAAAGGTTTGGCGGGGTCGCCTACGGCGGCAATACCGACCCCAACCAGCACGGCAAAGACTATAATCTGCAGCATAGCACCGCGGGCGAGAGCATCGAAGGGATTGATGGGAATCATCTCGAGGATGGTGGTCATGATGGGTGGTGCTGCACGCCCCACAAACTCACCCTCCCTAGGTACATCGGCGTGCAGGCCGGGCTGGAAGATGACGGTGAGGGTGATGCCAAGAATAATGGCAATGGCAGTAGTCACCAGATAGAAGGACATGATTTTGCCGCCGATGCGGCCGACCTTTCTCAGGTCGCCAAGGCTGGCGGTGCCGAGTACTAGGCTAGCCAGCACCAGCGGCACGACGAGCATGCGAATAGCGCGGATGAAAGCTTCGCCGACGGGGGAAATAAAATAGGTCACGAGGTTCTTGACAAAGGCAGTTTCGCGCACAGTGTGCAACAGCAGGCCGATGATGATGCCGACGATAAGCCCGTAGAGAATCCGATTGGCAAGCTTCACTAAATGACCCTCCTCCCACGTATTACCGCACTATTCGCCATCCTCTGCGCAATCCCTTTTTTTCTTGGTGAAGCATTAGGGACGGAGCCTTTTGCTTCAGCGCTGATTTTTCTTGCTCCCGTCTCTGGCCCGTGCTATACTACTCAAGTAGTCTCAGAAAAGAGGTGTGTAACATGAAGGAGAAGATTCACCCGAACTATCAGAAGGTATTAGTGACCTGCGCATGCGGCGAATCCTTCGAGTCGGGTTCCATAAAGAAGCAACTCCGGGTCGAGCTTTGCTCGAAGTGCCATCCTTTCTTCACCGGTAAACAAAAGTTTGTCGATGCGGGCGGCCGGGTAGACCGCTTCAAGAGAAAATACGGCCTAGCTGATAAATAGCCGTCACGAAGCAGAGCGCCGCGCTCTGCTTCTTGTGCGTAGTGGGCACAAGGGAGGGGGCCACTTGGCCGAGAGAGCAATGGGCGGGCAGGCAGTAATGGAAGGCGTGCTGATGCGCGCCACGAATGGACAACAAGCTATTGCCGTGCGGCGCCCTGACGGAACGTGCAGTGTCAAGCAGGAGCGTTTTGTGCCCCTAGCTAGGCGGCACGCGGCGTTGAGACTGCCGGTGGTGCGCGGCGCGGTGGCGTTGGTCGACACGCTGACGGTCGGCATTGACGCGCTTTTGTACAGCGCGAACGAGGCGGGCGGCGAAGAAGCAGAGCTCTCGAAGAGCGCGGTAGGTGTGGCGGTGTTTCTCGGGCTGGCGTTCGCGGTGGGGTTGTTTATGTTGCTCCCCACGGTATTATTGCGCCTCTTTGGTCTTACAGACGCGCTGCCGCTGGCGGCAAATCTCCTAGAAGGAGTCATTCGCCTCAGTATCTTTACGATTTACCTAGCCGCAATTTCGCTGCTGCCAGATATGCGGCGATTTTTTCAATATCATGGTGCCGAGCACAAAGCCATCAACTGCTATGAGGCTGGGCAAGAGCTAACAGTGGAGAACGTCCGCCGCCACTCGCGCTTTCATGCCCGGTGCGGCACGTCATTTATGCTGGTGGTGATGTTGATGAGCGTCGTAGTGTTCTCTTTCTTTGGCTGGCCTAATGTATGGATGCGCATAGGCACTCGCTTGTTGCTGCTGCCGTTAGTAGCCGGGTTGGCATATGAAGTTATCAAGCTCTCGGCGCGCGGCACAGGCAGGTGGCAACGCGTGCTCGCCGCCCCGGGCATGGTATTGCAGCGTGCCACGACCCACGAGCCGGATGACAGCCAAATTGCCGTGGCCATTGCGGCGCTACAGGCCGTCAATCCTGACTAACAACCTAGGTGAGGTGTACCGATGCTAGAGAAACTGCGCGCAGTCAAGCAGCGCTACGATGAGCTGACGGAGCTGGTCAGCGACCCGGCAGTGATTGCCCGCCAGAGTGAGTGGCGCACATATGTTAAAGAGCAAGCCGGGCTAAATGCCTTAGTCGATGCTTTTAACCGTTACGAGCGCACGCTGCAGGAGCTGGAGCAAGCCAAGCAGGCAATGGCAGGTAGCGACCCGGATTTTCGCGCCTTGCTAGCGACAGAAATAGACGAGCTAAAGGCCGCCGTAATCGCCCTAGAGGCGGAGATAAAAGTGCTGCTCCTTCCCAAGGACCCAAACGACGAAAAGAATGTCATTCTAGAGGTTCGCGCCGGGGCCGGGGGCAATGAAGCCGCCATTTTCGCCGGCGACCTTTTTCGCATGTACAACCGTTTCGCCGAGCGGCAAGGGTGGAAAACTGAGCTGCTCTCAGCCTCGTTAAGCGACCTTGGCGGCTACAAAGAGGTTGTCCTCTTGATAGAGGGGAAAGGGGCTTACAGCCAGCTCAAGTATGAGCGGGGCGTGCACCGCGTGCAGCGCGTGCCGGAAACTGAGGCCAGCGGCCGTATTCACACTTCTACCGCCACCGTCGCCGTTTTACCGGAGGCCGAGGAAGTCGACGTCGAGATTGACCAGAACGACTTGCGCATAGACACTTTTTGTTCCAGCGGGCCGGGCGGGCAATCCGTAAATACTACTTATTCAGCGGTGCGCATCACGCATCTTCCCTCCGGGGTAGTGGTGAGTATGCAGGACGAGAAGTCGCAGATCAAGAATCGCGACAAGGCTATGCGCGTACTGAGGGCACGTCTGCTTGAGCTTGAACAAGCCAAACGCGATGCGGAAATGTCTGAGACTAGGCGCGGGCAAGTGGGAACGGGGGATCGCAGTGAGCGGATACGCACCTACAACTTCCCCCAGAACAGAGTGTCAGATCACCGCATTAACCTGACTACGCACCGCTTGGCAGGCATTCTCGATGGCGATATCGGGGAGATAGTCGCGGCCCTAACTACGCATGACCAAATGGAAAAACTAGGCGCAAGCCAGTGAACCTAAAAGCCCTGTGGGACTGGGGAAAAACACAGCTTAGCCAAGCGGGCATTGACGATGCGCGCTGGCAGGCGGAGCTGCTGCTGCGTTTTGTGACTGCGGTTAGCCGCGCCGAGTTCCTCGCCCGTCAGGATAGGGCAGTCAGCGAACCGCTGCGCGAACAATACCGCGCCGCCATCGCGGAGTGCTCGCTAGGCGTGCCCTTGCAGTACATCGTGGGGCACACCGAATTTTTCGGCCGCGAATTCGTCGTGACCCCCGCCGTCTTAATCCCCCGCCCCGACACCGAAATCTTAGTAGAAGAAGCCTTGCGCCTACTTCGCACCTCTCACCCCGCACCTCCCACTTCCCTCTTCCCGCCAGCACTCAACCCCCCACAGCCAGTTCCCTCCCCCCCGCAACTCTCACCTCTAACGTCTCAC
>DBBC01000146.1:0-1157 GCA_002292025.1 Firmicutes bacterium UBA994 | reverse complement strand
TCCCATTTCCCACTTCTCGATCTATGTGCCGGCTCCGGTTGCGTAGGGCTTACCCTAGCCGCGGAGATGCCGGGGCTTGCGGTGTGGCTGGCGGATGTGTCGAGCGCGGCACTAGCGGTAGCCGCGGACAATGCCGAGCGTCTTATGGTCAGCGAGCGTGTGCGGTTTGGGCAGGGGGATTTATTTGCGGCAGTGCCGGATATGCGCTTCGGTATGATTACGGCTAACCCGCCCTATATACCAAGCGGCGAACTGCACGCTTTGCCCGCCGACGTGCAACGCGAACCGCGCCTAGCCTTAGATGGCGGCGCGGACGGGCTGGCATATTATAGGCGCATTGCGCGCGAAGCGCCGCGCTTCTTGCAGCCGGGGGGCTGGCTGCTTTTAGAAGTTGGCAGCACACAGGCCGATGCGGTGGAGTCCCTGTTGCAGTCTGCCGGCTTCACCGAGATTTTTGTGCGCCAAGACCTTGCCGGGCGTAATCGTGTTGTGAGAGCGAGGCTAACCCCTTGACACCGGTTCCCTATAGGCGTACAATTATTCCGAGGAAAACACTCGGTTTTTTTGTGGGGGTAATCCCGAGCAAACTTGTCAGGTATGATAGGAGGCGACAGCCATCCGACTTTCAACTAAAGGCCAATACGCTGTGCGGGCCATGACGGTAGTGGCCATGCACGAGGAAAAGGGGCCGGTGCCGCTGCGTCTTGTGGCAGAGATGGAAGCGATTTCGGAACAGTATCTAGAGCAGATATTTATGGGGCTGCGACGGGCTAACCTAGTGACCGGACAGCGGGGAGCTAAGGGGGGCTATACGTTAGCTCGTCCCGCGGCAACAATTACTGCGGGCGATGTGGTGCGGGCCGTGGAAGGGCCGATAAAACTTGTGGATTGCGACCATAACGGCGGGTGTCTGCGCGCGCACGTCTGTGCCACGCGCGAGCTGTGGGACAAAGTATCGCAAAGTATGAGTCAGGTTATGGACGGGGCCACGTTGCATGACCTTGCCACATGGGCGCGAGCCAAGAGCTGATGGGCGACGGCCTGATCCACGAAGGACACCAAGGGGCACGAAAACAAACGGATCGAATCCCTATATCTTTGGAGGAGCAGCACTTTAGAATAACACTCTACTTGCCGGGGAGGTATTGAAATGAAAA
>DBBC01000144.1 GCA_002292025.1 Firmicutes bacterium UBA994 | reverse complement strand
AACAGCCTTAAGCTGGTACAGGACGGCTTCTACAGCGGCCTAGCGCTCCACAGGATTATTCCCGGCTTTATGATACAGGGGGGCTGCCCTGAGGGCAAAGGCACCGGTGACCCGGGCTATGCCATCAGGGGCGAGTTCGAGGCCAATGGGGTGAGAAACCCGCTGCTGCACGAGCGCGGCGTTATTTCTATGGCGCGCAGCCAGCACCCTGATTCCGCGGGGTCGCAATTCTTTATCATGCACGCTGCCGCACCGCACCTTGACCGCCAATACGCGGCCTTCGGGCGCGTTATCTCCGGTATGGAGGTTGTAGACCGCATCGTCAAAGGCCCTGCCAGCAACGATTTAGCGCTGGAACCGCGGGAAATCATGCAACGGGTGACGGTAGAAACATTTGGCGTTCAGTATAACGCACCTGCGACCATTAGACGGTGAGACGACGTCGCTTGTCACTCTGACGCATACATGGTAGGATAAGTAACCAAGCCGCTATTGATTGCTAGGGGGTGCAGTGAGTGAATAGCCAAGAGAGATTTGCCAGCGAAGGACTAACTTTTGATGATGTATTGTTGATCCCGCGCAGGTCGGACGTGCTGCCGCGGGACGCAGATACTTCCACATGGCTGACACGTGATGTTAGACTCAGCATGCCCATTGTCAGCGCGGGGATGGATACCGTCACCGAGGCGCGCATGGCGATTGCTATGGCCCGTGAAGGCGGCATAGGTATCATTCACAAAAGTATGAGCATTGAACAGCAGGCATCGCATGTAGACCGGGTCAAGCGCTCAGAGCACGGCGTAATCACGGACCCCATTTATCTTTCGCCGGAGCACACCATTCGCGATGCGCTGCGGCTGATGGAGCGGTATCATATCTCGGGTGTGCCTATCGTGGTAAACGGCAAGCTCGTGGGCATAATTACCAATCGCGACATCAGATTCGAAGTCGATCTAGACGCTAAAATTGACGCGGCTATGACCAAAGACAATCTGGTCACGGCCCCGGTGGGCACGACCCCTGAGCAAGCTAAGGCCATCCTATGGAAGCACAAGATTGAAAAGCTGCCCCTCGTGGACGCTAACTTTCAGTTGCGCGGCTTGATCACCATCAAGGATATAGAGAAGACGAGGCAATACCCCAACGCCACGAAAGACGCTTTGGGTCGGCTGCGCGTTGCGGCCGCTATCGGAGTAGGAGTCGGCAATATGGAACGCGCGGAGGCTTTAATCGTTTCGCGTGTCGATGTATTAGTTATAGATACGGCGCATGGGCACTCGGAGGGTGTACTGAACATGGTGCGCGAGGTGAAAGCGGCATGGCCACAAGTCGCACTGGTGGCGGGGAATGTAGCTACAGCCGAAGCAACCCTCGACTTGATTGAGGCCGGAGCAGACGGCGTAAAGGTAGGCATCGGGCCCGGCTCAATTTGTACCACGCGTGTCGTGGCCGGCGTCGGCATGCCGCAGATTACGGCGGTGCTCAACTGTGCCCGAGCGGCAGCATCGAAGGGTGTGCCCATCGTTGCTGACGGCGGCATTAAATACTCGGGCGATATAGTTAAGGCACTGGCGGCCGGAGCTGATACGGTGATGCTGGGCAATCTCTTGGCGGGAACCGAGGAGAGCCCGGGAGAAACGGAGATCTTCCAAGGCAGAACCTACAAGGTCTATCGCGGTATGGGTAGCCTCGGGGCGATGGAGAAGGGCAGTAAAGACCGCTATTTTCAGGAGCAAGCCAGCAAATCCGTGCCGGAAGGAATCGAGGGGCGGGTGCCTTACCGCGGGATGCTGGCGGACACCATTTACCAAATGGTGGGTGGACTACGGGCCGGCATGGGATATTGCGGCTGCCGCACGGTGGCGGAGCTGCAAGCGGACACGCAGTTTGTACGTATCACCGGTGCGGGATTAAAGGAGAGCCACCCTCATACCGTCAATATCACCAAGGAAGCCCCTAATTACAGCGGTAACTGAGGTGCGAAGGTTAACGGCCTAGCGCCCCATATCACAAGGAGGAATGCTGTTTGAAGCGATACGCCACAGAAGAGCTGCGTAATGTTTGCCTAGTAGGACATGGAGGGTCAGGAAAGACCTCGTTTTTGGAGGCTGCCCTCTACAGTAGCCAAGCTATTGACCGCATGGGGCGCGTGGACGATGGAAACACGGTGTCCGATCATGACCCAGAGGAGATTAAGCGCTCTATCTCTATCGCCACCTCACTTGGGCCTTGCGTATGGCAAGAACATAAGATTAACTTTATCGATACTCCCGGCTATTTTGATTTCGTGGGCGAAGTCAAGGGCGCGCTGCGCGCAGCTGACATAGCCCTTGTTTTTGCGTGTGCTGTTTCGGGCGTGGAGGTCGGGACAGAGAAGGTGTGGGATTACGCAGGCGAAAGAAACATGGCCCGCGCCTTTGTCATTAACAAAATGGACCGCGAAAACGCCAACTTTGACCGGGTAGTAGAACAGATTCGGCGGACGTTTGGCACTTCTGCCGTACCTTTGCATATCCCGATTGGGCAGGAGGCCAAGTTCGCCGGTATTGTCGACCTGCTAACGCAAAAGGCATATTATTTCAGCGACAATGGCCGCAAGGTCGAAGAAAAGGCTGTCCCGGCGGAGTTAGAGGGCAAGGTGGCAGAGTATCGCGCCGCCCTGATGGAAACGATCGCGGAGACAGATGACGAGCTGTTAATGAAGTACCTAGAGGGTGAGCAATTGACCGACGACGAGGTAATGAAAGGGGTTAAGCTAGGCATCGTCTCCGGCAAGCTGGTCCCGATCTTCTGCGCTTCCGCGCTGAGGAACATTGGAGTCAAAGCTTTTCTTGACGCCTGCGTACGCTATCTGCCTTCGCCGCTTGATCTCGCGGCTGCCGTCGGTACAAATCTAAAGTCGGGTGAGGACGAGACGCGGCCTTCGTCCCGTGCGGCGCCGTTCTCGGCCATTGTGTTTAAGACTATGGCTGACCCCTTTGTAGGCAAGCTCTCCCTCTTCCGCGTTTATTCGGGGGTCTTTAAGTCAGACACTGCGGTATTTAACAGCAACAAAGATACGCAGGAGAGAGTAGGACAGCTCTTTGTTGTGCGCGGCAAGACACAGGAAACCGTTACGGAACTTGTGGCGGGGGACATTGGGGCCGTGGCTAAGCTCACTGCTACGAGTACCGGCGATACGCTGTGCGACCGTGACAACCCGATTAGGTATAGCCGCATAGCCTTCCCGGCGCCGGTCATCTCGCAAGCTGCGGAGCCAAAAGCTAAGGGAGACGAAGAGAAAATAGGCAGCTCGCTTACGCGGCTACAGGAAGAGGACCCCACTCTCTTAGTGCGGCGTGACCTAGAAACCAGACAGACGCTGGTTTCAGGGATGGGGGACCTGCACCTTGATGTCATCGTCAGCCGTATTGCCAAGAAGTTTGGTGTGGATATTGTGCTTTCCCCGCCTCGTGTTCCGTACCGCGAGACCATCCGCGGCACAACGCGCGTCGAAGGCAAACACAAAAAGCAATCCGGCGGCAAAGGCCAGTTTGGGCATGTGTGGATTGAGATGGAACCGCTGACCAGCGGCACAGGATTTGAATTTGTAGACAAAGTTTTTGGCGGCGCTGTGCCGCGCAACTATATCCCTGCCGTAGAAAAAGGCATCCGGGAGACACTAGATGAAGGGGTTTTGGCAGGCTTTCCGGTAGTAGACGTGCGTGTAACGCTGGTAGACGGCTCCTCCCATCCCGTCGATTCCTCGGAGATAGCGTTTAAGATTGCCGGCTCATTGGCCTTCAAGAAGGGATTTATGGCGTGTAAGCCTATCCTGCTTGAACCGATCGTCAATATCGAGGTCACGGTGCCCGACGACTACATGGGTGACATTATCGGGGACCTTAACAAAAAACGCGGGCGTATTATGGGGATGGAACCCCATGGTAGATTCCAGTGTGTTAAGGCGCAAGCGCCGTTTGCCGAGACATTCAAGTATGCCACAGACCTGCGCTCCATGACGCAAGGAAGGGGCTACTTCACGACCGAGTTTTCCCACTACGAGGAAGTGCCAAGTAATATGGCGGAAGCCATTATTCAAGCTGCCGCCAAGAAGTCGGAGGAGTAACCGATTTTGTACCCCACGGTCTATTTAAGGCGCGACCGCAAACCCCGGGTAGAAATCGGCCACCCGTGGATATTCGGTAGCGAGATTGGGCGGATTGCGGGTGAGACAGGCCCCGGGGACATAGTCCGTGTTGTGAACCACGCCGGCGCGTTTCTCGGCGTGGGGTATATCAACGACCGCAGCCAGATTGCCGTGCGTCTTTTAAGCCGCACTGACGAGGAAATAAACGCCGAGTTCTTTCGGCGCCGATTGGAGGAGGCTCGGTCTTTACGTCGGCAGGCCGTAGGGAAGGACAGCGACTGCTATCGTTTGGTCTACGGCGAAGCCGACGGCTTGCCCGGCCTTACCATTGACATTTACGGCCGCTATGCCAGTGTGCAGGTACTGGCCTTAGGCATGGAACGTTGGACCGGCGTACTCGTAACAGAAATCCGCGACATGCTCAGCCTCGATGGCGTGATTTTGCGCAATGACGTGCCGGTGCGGCAACTTGAAGGTCTGCCGCTGGAAGTGCGGTTTGCGGAGGGCGAGTTTAATCCGGTGGTGGAAGTCCAGGAGAACGGCTGGGTGATGACGGTTGACCTCTGGCAGGGGCAGAAGACCGGCTACTTCTTAGACCAACGCGAGAACCGTGCTTTTATCGCGCCCTTTGTCGCGGGGGCAACAGTGCTGGACTGTTTCAGTTATACCGGGGCCTTTGCTGTTCACGCCGCCGGGTACGGTGCCAAGCAGGTCACAGCCGTCGACATTTCGCCGCAGGCAATACTCGGTGTGCGCAAAAACGCCGAGAACAACGGGTTTACCTCAACTATTAATGCCGTGGAGAGCAACGCTTTTGATTATCTTCGGGAAGCGTCGGGCGGGGGATTCGGCTATGACGTGGTAATATTAGATCCCCCCGCCTTTACTAAGAACAAACACTCTGTGCCTGCCGCCAGGCGAGGGTATAAGGAGATTAACTTGCGCGGCATGAAGCTGACACATCGCGGAGGGTACTTGGTCACATCGAGTTGCTCCTACCATTTATCGCGGGAGGAGTTCCTCGGGGTACTGGCGGAAGCGGCACAGGATGCGCATCGCCAAGTAAAGGTCGTGGCCGTGCGCGGGCAGGGTAGGGACCATCCCACTCTTTTGGCCGCACCGGAGACAGAGTACCTAAAGTTTGTAGTGGCACAGGTCTTCTAGAGCGCATAGGTAAGAAAACAAGCGAAAGCAGGGGTCTGACGGCGCCTGCTTTAAAAAATGCCACGAAATAGGCTGTCAGGAGGTTTGAGCTGAAGTATGGGATATTGTAGCATTAAGGTCAGAAAAGGTCGAACTAGCTGGGGCCTAATGGAAGTAGGTATGACTATGCCAAGTATCGTGGAGGATATAGCATGTTTCCTTCTGGCTCGCCTAGCACAAAGCGGGACGGGCAGCATTGAGGTGCGGCGTCGTGAGCTGGCGGCTCGTTTTTCCTGTGCGCCGTCGCAGATTAACTACTGTTTAGCTACGCGCTTTGCGTTCGAGCGCGGTTACCTCGTTAAATCTAGGCGAGGTGGGGGTGGCTATATACGCATTACAGAAATCAAAGCTGACGGCCGCGAACTGTGGGGGCGGGCGTTAGAGCAGTGCAATATCCCTCTGTCGCAGACGACAACGGAGCATCTCGTTGAGCTTGTGTATCGCGGCGGGCTTATCACGCACCGCGAAGCTAAGTTGTTGCTGGCGGCGGCGGACCGGCAGACGCTAGCGCTTATCCCCCCTTTACGTGACGAGATGCGATCACGACTGCTGCGCGCTATGTTGGGGACACTTATGATTAACGAGAGGTGAATAATATGGTGTGTGAGCAATGCAAACAGCGGCACGCCACGGTGCACGTCAGCGAAGTTGTCAATGGCGAGGCCACAGAGAAGAACTTGTGTGAGGAATGCGCGCGACATAGCGGAGCAATGGACTTTTTGAGCCTCACCGGCGATGTTAACATCAGCAGTTTGCTGGCGGGTTTTATGAACTTGGAGCAAGCAGCCGCGCCTAGCAAATATAAGGGCGAGCGATGCTCAAGCTGCGGTGCGGATTACCGCCGCTTTGCGACAGGCGGGAGGCTGGGCTGCGCCGACTGCTATCAAACTTTCGCGCAGCACTTGCACCCGCTGCTTAAGCGGATTCACGGAACTCTGCAGCATACCGGCAAAGTACCGCGTCAACGGTCGCAGGAACTTATCCGCAAGCGGCAGCTGTCCCAACTGCGGCAGGAGATGAAGGAGGCAGTCGACCACGAGCAGTATGAGCGCGCGGCTCAGTTGCGTGACCGCATCCGTCACTTAGAGACAGAAGTAGGGGGGAGGTGACGGTATGAACAAGTGGGCTAAGTGGACAGAATCGATCGGCCCTTTAAGTCCTAACGTAGTGAGTACGCGCGTCAGGCTGGCGCGTAACTTCACCGGTCTGCCCTTCCCTGGTACGATGCGGACTGAACAAGCCATGGAAGTCGTAGCGCGGATTCACGCGATCGTCGCTAACGCACAAGGGCATCTAGGTGCCAAGGCCATGCGCATATTGGTTCTGCCGGAGCTTCCGGTGACCGACAGGCTCGCCCTAGTGGAGAGCCACCTTATCAGCCCGGATTTTGCCAACAAGCGCGAGGGAGCAGTAGCCTTGGCGGAGGACCAGTCCGTGGTGATTATGGTCAACGAAGAGGATCACGTACGCATTCAGTGTTTACTGGCCGGGCTGCAACTGGAGGAGGCTTGGCACCTAGCGAGTGAGGCGGACGACTGGCTGGACGGTAAGGGGAATTTCTCGTTTCACGAGGACTATGGCTATCTCACTGCTTGTCCCACCAATGTTGGCACAGGTTTGCGCGCTTCGGTGATGTTGCACCTGCCGGTGCTGACCATGACCAATCAAATCGACAAGGTCATTGCCACCATCGGTCAGCTGGGGTTGATGGCGCGCGGGCTCTATGGGGAAGGTACCCAAGCGGCGGGGCATATGTTTCAGGTATCTAATCAAGTGACGCTCGGCTTCTCGGAGGAAGAACTGATCCGCAATCTCAAGGCAGTAATAGAGCAAATAGTCGCGCAGGAACGATTGATGACGCGCAATGTGGTGGCCCAAGACAGAATGCGCATACTCGACCGCGTGCATCGCTCGCTGGGGTTGATGCTCGGGGCACGCGTGTTAAACAGCAATGAAGCGATGAGCCTGCTCTCGGATATACGGCTGGGAGTGTCAGCCGAGCTTATTAACCTGCCGTCCAATGTGCTTACCGAACTGATGGTGTTGGCCAAACCCCACGTGTTGCAAACGGAGTGCGGCGAAGCATTGGACGCCTTTGGACGCGATGTCAAGCGGGCGGAGCTATTACGGGAGCGTCTGCAAATTGCACTGCAGTCGAATGAGGGAGGACTATAAATGATGTTTCCACTTACACCGGGTGCCCAACAAGTCATTGCCACCGCCGAGGAGTACGCGCGCAAGCTCGGGCATACGCTAATCGGCACTGAGCATTTGCTGCTAGGGGTAGTATCCATACTCACGGGGGACAGCGCTGCCGAGCTCGCCAGTTTAGGGCTGACAATAGAGAGAGTGCAGGCGGAAGTCGAGGGCATTGTCGGCGCGGGCACGGGCGGCGAATTACAAGGCGTATCGGCGCGGGTAAAGAAGGTGCTGGAAATCGCCTTCTACGAGGCGCGCAAACAAGGGCTAGCCGCAATCGATGTGCCGCAGATGCTTATGGGACTGTTACGCGAAGGCGAAGGCGTAGCCGCGATCGTGCTGCGCAATCTTGGCCTTAGCGCGGAGCATTTCGCGGAAATCTTTAAGGGGGCGGGGTCCTCTGCGGAACAGACTCCTCCCCCAGAGAATCGCAAGCCGCGTGGCAAACAGGAAGGCAGCAAAGGCACGGCCACACTTGACCAGCACGGGCGGGACTTTACCCGCATGGCGGCAGAGGGTCGCCTTGACCCTGTGATTGGGCGCGAGAAAGAAACAGAACGAGTGGTGCAAATTCTCTCCCGGCGCACCAAAAACAACCCGGTGCTGATCGGTGAACCGGGCGTAGGGAAGACGGCAATTGTGGAGGGCTTGGCCCAGCGCATCGTTAAGGGGGAAGTGCCGGAGACGCTGCGCAACAAGCGCGTGGTAGCGCTAGACATGGCGGCGCTGGTGGCTGGCACAAAGTACCGCGGTGAGTTTGAGGACCGCTTGAAGAAAGTCATCCATGAAATCCAGCAGGCTGGCAATGTCGTGCTCTTTATGGATGAAATGCACACTCTAATTGGTGCCGGTGGGGCTGAAGGCGCCATTGACGCCAGCAATATCCTGAAGCCGGCCCTCGCACGCGGCGAGTTGCAGTGCGTGGGCGCGACCACGCTCGATGAGTATCGCAAGCATGTAGAACGCGATGCGGCGCTAGAGCGGCGATTCCAGCCGGTGATGGTTGACCCCCCGAGCGCCGAGGAAGCGCTGCAGATTCTCAAAGGATTGCGCGACCGCTACGAGGCGCATCACCGCGTCAAGTTGCCGGACGAGACCTTGGCTGCTGCCGTGAAGCTGTCTGACCGCTATATCCCGGACAGGTTTTTGCCGGATAAAGCTATTGACCTGATCGACGAAGGCAGCAGCCGCGTGCGGCTGAAAAGCTTTACCGCGCCCCCGGATCTAAAAGACACCGAACAAGAATTGGCCCGCCTGCAGCAAGAAAAAAGCGCCGCCGCTAAGAACCAAGAATACGAGAGAGCTGCCTCGCTGCGCGACCGGGAGAAGGAGCTTAAAGAAGAGCTGGAGCAGGTAAGGCAAGCATGGGAGAAGGAGCGGCTGAAAAACGAACCGGTGGTCACGCCGGACGATGTAGCGCAGATAGTGGCGATGTGGACGGGGATTCCTGTAATCAGGCTGCAAGAAGACGAGTCGCTGCGCTTGCTCAAGCTCGAACAGTTGCTGCACGGGCGAGTGATTGGCCAAGATCAGGCCGTGAGCGCGGTGTCGCGTGCTATTCGTCGCACGCGCGCCGGACTTAAGGACCCCAAGCGCCCCATCGGCTCGTTTTTCTTCCTCGGGCCGACCGGGGTAGGGAAGACCGAGCTGGCGAAAGCACTGGCCGAGGCGATTTTCGGAGATGAGAATGCGGTAATACGCATCGATATGTCGGAGTATGGCGAGCGACATACGGTGTCGCGTTTGGTCGGGGCACCGCCGGGGTATGTGGGTTATGATGAGGGAGGGCAGTTGACGGAGGCTGTCCGGCGTAAGCCCTATGGAGTGGTGCTCTTTGACGAAATGGAGAAGGCCCACCCAGAGGTGTTTAACGCTTTGCTGCA
>DBBC01000100.1:5242-5403 GCA_002292025.1 Firmicutes bacterium UBA994 | reverse complement strand
ACTTTGGGGGAGCTGCAACATGATAGCGCATGAGCGCGCCGAATGGGACATATTGGCGGCAAATGGGTTCTTTGACCGAGTCTCTATGGACGTATTCATGCCCATCTACTGCGACGCGCTGCAATGGGCGGACGCGCCAAACTAGGTGAAGCAAAAGGGAC
>DBBC01000100.1:0-4914 GCA_002292025.1 Firmicutes bacterium UBA994 | reverse complement strand
GAAGCAAAAGGGACGGAGCCTTTTGCTTCACAAAACTGTTCCTAGGACGATCAGCGTGGTGACTAACGCTGCCGCAGGCCAACGATACTCGCGGTAAAGAGGCAGCACTTGGCACTTAAAGTGGGTGGTGGTAGCCACTTGACAAAGATGTAGCGGCGAAGCGAAATACCCCATAAAAGACGAAGTATATGCTACTACCGTGCCTAAAAGCACGGTATCGGTGGCTTGCATTGCGGGGAGTAAAAGCGGCAGCGTGAGCCCGAGGGATGAAGCATTAGACGCGGAAACGAGACCGGCACAAAAAGGCAACACCACGTAAAGGACAGACACAGGCAGACCAGTCGCTAACAGGCGACCGATAAGAAAAGGCAAAGCCTCGACCTGACCGATAACTCCTTGGAAAAACACGATCCCCACTCCTGCTGCGATAATAGGCATGTTAAGGCCGCGATAAAGCATTTGCGGCCATTCTTTTGCTGGCTTTTTCCCGAACAAAAGCGCCAGCACTAAGCCGCCGAATAAGGCGACAGGGAACGACAAACCTGCAGCCACAGTAAGAGCAAGGCTGACCCAAATAGGGCTCGTGTACTGAATGAGCTTGAGAAAATCTTGGAGTGTGGGCGAGGGGAATGCGGAAGTTTTGTCGGGTATACCGCGCAGATAGACAAAATACCCGGCGACAAGCGACACTATCGTCAGCGGCAATTGCCAGAGCAAGAGGTGCGACAGCGGCAGGCCCGTCAGACTTGTGATCAGAATAAAGCCGGGGATGAGCGGGTACACGAAATACCAGCCGTGGCGGAACAGAAGGTTAATGGCTGCCATACGCGCAGGGGACAGTTCGAGCTCTTGGCCTAACCTCTCTACCGTAGGCGCGGACATAATAGCTCCTCCCGGAACGGTTAGAGTGCCAATCAGAGAGGGCACCAGCATAATGGTGAGTTTAGTGCTACGAAGTGTGATCTGCAGCAGCGCCACCATCTCGGATAGCAGGTGGCCCTCTTTCATTACAGAGCCAAGCAAGCTAATTAATCCCAGCGTTAAAATGAGGTCCACCGAGCTGCTGGTGCCTAAGGACAGCACTGCGGTGCCAAACAGTGCCATTACTCCTTGGCCAGAGGACAGTCCCACTATGACCGCTCCGACTATTAAGGAAAGCCCCACCTCTACTTTTTTTTGTACAAGCAGTACAATAACCACAAAGGCTGCCACTATGCCGAACACGGCCATTTACGTCATCTCCCTTAACCCATATGCATCATTATACTGCAAACAAAGGAGACGTGCAGGGAAATGTGAGATTTTGTTGTGCTGTGAAGCAAAAGGCTCCGTCCCTTTTGCTTCTTGCTTCTTGCCTCTAGTTTCTTGCACTGGCAGGGAAAGTGGCGGCGGGCAGAGAATTGATACTAGGCCGGTAGGCTAGTATGGGGGTTACCACATGGATTTTGTTCATCTTCACGTCCACTCAGAATACAGCTTGCTAGATGGATTTGCCAAAATCGAGGAAGTCATCAAGCACGTCAAGTCGCTCGGACATCGGGCGCTGGCCATCACGGATCACGGCAATATGCACGGTGTCATCGACTTCTATAAGGCGGCACGGCAGGAAGGCATCAAGCCCATTATCGGGTGCGAGGTGTATATGGCTGCGCGCACTCGTTTCGACCGTGAGCCACATGTTGACGCTGAGTCCTACCACTTGGTGCTGTTGGCTATGAACGACACCGGCTACAAGAATCTGATGCGCTTAGTTAGCGCCTCTTTCATTGAAGGGTTCTATTACCGGCCGCGCGTAGACTGGAACCTGCTTGCGGCGCATAGCGAAGGTCTTATTGCCTTAAGTGCTTGCCTAAGCGGCGAAGTGTCACACCGCCTGCTAAAGAACGACCCCGATGGGGCGAGGGAAGTCGCGACGCGCTTTGCCACCTTGTTCCCCGGGCGCTTTTATCTCGAGCTGCAAGAGCACCTTTTGCCTGAACAGAAAGCCGTAAACCTGGCTCTCGTACAGATGGCCGCAGACCTCAACCTCCCCTTGGTGCTCACCAACGACGTGCACTACGTGACACGCGAGGACCACAAAGCGCACGATGTCCTGCTCTGCGTGCAGACGGCAAAAGTAATTACCGACCCAAACCGCATGCGTTTTGTGCCGCAATTTCATGTCGCTACCGCTGAAGAGCTGGTGAAGCGGATGCCATATATTGAGTCTCAGATACTCCGTGAGGCTATTGCCAACACAGTGCGCATTGCCGAAGCTTGTCAGCTAGAGTTTGATTTTGCCAAGCGTTATCTGCCCCGCTTTGAAATCCCCCCCGGCCACACCGAACAGAGCTATCTGGAGCAGCTATGTCGTGAGCGGCTGCCTTGGCGCTACCCCAATCCCAGCGACGCTGTGCGCGAACGCTTGGAATATGAGCTCAGCGTATTCGGCGAGGCAGGTTTTGCCGGCTATATGTTGGTTACGCAAGATTTCACCAATTTTGCTCACGCACGCGGTATTCCTGTCGGTCCCGGCCGCGGCTCTGTCGTAGGCTCGCTGGTAGCTTACGTGCTGGGCATAACAGACCTTGACCCGCTACCGCTCGACTTGCTGTTTGAGCGCTTTCTGCACCTTGAGCGCGTGTCCATGCCAGACATTGACATTGATTTTTGTTACGAACGGCGGGACGAAGTCATTCAATATGTGACAGAAAAATACGGCCACGAAAACGTCTCCCAGATCGTCACTTTTGGTACGATGGGGGTGCGGGCTGCGGTGCGTGATGTAGCGCGCGCGCTAGCTATACCCCTGCCGGAGGTAGACCGCATCGTCAAGCTTGTGCCCGAGACACTGAATATCAAGCTGCGTGAAGCGCTCAATGAATCCCCGGACTTGCTCAAACTCTATCAAAGCGATGAACGAGTCAAAGACCTGCTCGACATTGCGGAAGCGCTCGAAGGCATGCCTCGCCATACCTCGGTCCACGCCGCGGGCGTAGTAATTGCGCCGGAGCCTTTAGTAAACCTAATCCCCCTAGCCAAGTCCGGCTCCGCCGTGATCACGCAGTTCGAAATGAACACTGTGCAGGAGTTAGGCTTGTTAAAGATCGATTTCCTCGGGCTCCGCACACTCACCGTGATCAAAGACTGCATCGATAATGTTAAGTCAAGTCGCGGCGTGACGCTGGACTTTGCTTCCATGGGATATGATGACGCGGCCACCTATACTATGTTGGCCAAAGGTGATTCTTTGGGCGTCTTTCAGCTGGAAGGTGGCGGGATGCGCAACTTCTTCGCCAAGCTTCGCCCCAATTGTTTCGAAGATATAGTGGCAGGAATCTCCCTTTTTCGTCCCGGCCCCATGGATCAAATACCGCGATACCTTGCCAATCGTGCGCAACCGCGGAGCATAAAGTACGACCATCCCTGCTTGGAGCCTATCCTTAAGGTCACGTACGGCTGTCTGGTCTACCAAGAGCAGGTCCAGCAGAGTGTGCAGGCGCTGGCAGGGTACTCCTTAGGGCGCGCTGACGTCGTGCGGCGGGCCATGGCCAAGAAGAAACCCGAAATTATGGCCGAGGAGCGGCAGTACTTCCTGCATGGGTTAGCGGATGCAGAGGGCCGTCGCGTCGTACCGGGAGCACTGGCCCTCGGGGTGCCGCCGGCGGTCGCCAACAAAGTCTTTGACGAGATGGCCGAATTTGCTAAATATGCCTTTAATAAGTCGCACGGTGCCGGTTACGCTGTGTTAGCCTATCGCACCGCTTACCTTAAGTGCCATTATCCCGCCGAGTTTATGGCAGCTTTAATGACCTCGGTCGCGGGCAGCGCCGATAAACTCAGAGTATATCTCGAGGAGTGCAAACGCCAAGGTGTAGACGTCGCGCCGCCAGACATTAACGCCAGCGACGCTAACTTCACCGTCCAAGACAACATCATCCGTTTTGGGCTTATCGCCATTAAAAACGTAGGCGCTAAGGTTATCGAGCGCATAGTAGCCGAGCGGCGCCTGCGGCCCTATGATGGCCTCTACGACTTTCTCAGCCGTCTCGATGAAGGCACGTTGAACCGCCGTGTGCTGGAGTCATTAATTAAAGCAGGTGCTCTAGCCTCGCTCGGCTACAACCGCCGGGAGTTGCTCAGCATTATGGACGAGTGTATGGACAAGGCGGCAGAGGAGAGGCGGGCGAGACAATCAGGGCAAATATCGATGTTTGCCTTGCTCGACGGCCAAGAGGGGCAACGGGTAGAGGTGCGTCCCCAAGCCTTAAACGAGCTTCCCATGAGCGAGCTTTTGGCGCAAGAGAAAGAACTGCTTGGCTTTTACGTCTCAGGACATCCGTTGGATGCTTTTCGCAACGCCATAAAGAAGTTTGGCGCAGTCCCGTCCGGCTCAGTCAGTGAGCTTGAGGATAAAGCCGAAGTGTCGCTGGCGGGGATGGTCACCGATGTGCGCGTGGTGCTAACCAAAAAGGGCCAGCGCATGGCCTTTGTGCAGATTGAGGACTTCGAGGGAGCAGTGGAACTGGTCGTGTTTCCGAGCAGCTACGAACAGCATGCTGACATACTCAGCCCGAACACCGTGCTAGGGATCAGGGGGCAGGCCAGTCTGCGCGAAGAGCGCATCAGCGTGAGCGTTTCCTCGCTGCACCCCCTCTCCCCGGACAAGGCACAGGACAAAGTGCCGCACACGCTATCGCTGCGTGTAGGGGAGGCAGAGCGCGCGCACCTCTTAGCTGTGCGCAACATTCTCAGGCGCCACCAAGGCGGTGTCCCTGTCTTTATTGAGCTTCTAGGCGAGGGCACTACCGTGAGGGTGTCAAACAACCTGTTTGTGGACGGCTCGGCAGAACTCTGCCACGATTTAGAGCAGGTATTAGGACCGGGGACTGTATTGACTGCGCAGCGTGACCAGTGAGTATCTAGGAGACAAAA
>DBBC01000136.1 GCA_002292025.1 Firmicutes bacterium UBA994 | reverse complement strand
AGCGCTTGCTGATGTTCCCCGCGTAGACCATGCATACTACCGCGACAAGCACAATAACTAGGCCGCTTCCCGCCGCTACTTGCCAGCGCAGTCGCACCAAGGGAGCATCAACGTCCCGCAAGTTAAGCGACAAGAGAATAACGCCGCGTGGGCTTCCGTCTGTGTGCCGAGACAGAATGGCAGCGTGCACTTGGTCAGAGTGCGTGTCAGTGCCGACGCCATCCCGCAGCGCCGCGGCTACCTCCGGTCTGTCCAGCGGATTTCCCGGAGGAAGCCCCGCCCTGCTCGTATCGGCTAAGACACTCCCGTCGAGCGAAACAAAGGTGACCTCCGCTTGGATCGCGGCGCGTACTTTCAGCGCCAGTTCCTGTGCTTGCGTCTCGTTGAAGCCCGCGTCCACTAGCTGAACCGCCAGAAATGCCTGTCGGGTTAAGTCTTCCGTTATGCGATTAACCAGCAGCAGGCGATATTGAGTTAGCTGCCAAGTGCCTAGCAGCGCGAGGGAAACGGCGAGGACAAGCGCTGTTATCAGTAGCCACTGTCCCCCGAGGCTCTTAGGCATGGAGTTCAGTTAACTTGTACCCCACGCCGCGCACGGTCAACAGATAGCGTGGTTCGCTGGGATCGGATTCAATCTTTTTGCGTAGCCAAGTAATGTGCACGTCCACCGTGCGGGTCTCTCCCGCGTAATCAATGCCCCATACGCGGTCTAAAAGGAACCCGCGCGTGAAAACGCGGCCGGGGGTCTTGGCCAGCAAGAGAAACAACTCAAACAACTTCGGAGTTAATTCTAAGTCCACCCCATCACACTGCGCAACATACTTCTCGGGATATAGGATAAAAGGCCCATACGCGATGCTCTCTCCCGAAATGAGCTGACGCTCTGTCCGTGCCTCCACACGGCGTAGCACCGCTCTAATTCTAGCCAGCAGGATATTGAGCGAGAAGGGCTTGGCGATGTAGTCATCCGCTCCTATTTCTAGGCCTACTACCGTGTCCAGCTCACTGTCGCGCGCCGTGACCATGATTATCGGCACGCTACTTTGCGCCCTAATCTGACGGCACACCTCCACACCGTCTAACCCTGGCAGCATGCGGTCGAGCAATACTACATCCGGCGCTACAGTTAGAGCCAGCTTCACGGCCTCCGTTCCGTTGTCTGTGTCGAACACCGCAAACCCCTCGCGTTTTAAGGCATAGCTTAGACCGGAGCGAATGTTCTCCTCATCGTCTACAACTAGGATTTTGCGGATGGGAACTCCTCCTTCGCTAGGGCAAACATCAGCTGTCCGCTGACCGCCAATTCCTCGCCCACGTAGGCCTTTGCTTCTCCTTTGCCAACACCCATCTTCATGGACAAGACGTTTACTTCCAATCGTAAACGATCGCCGGGGAAAACTTGCCGCCGAAAACGCACGCCGTCTATGCCGGCAAAAAACGCCAAGCGCCCTTTATTCTCAGGCTGAGCTAGAATAGCTACGGCCCCTACTTGTGCTAGGGCCTCGACAATCAGGACCCCTGGCATGACCGGAAAAGCCGGGAAATGCCCCGGAAAGTATGGTTCATTGGCGGTGACATTCTTATACCCTACTGCGCGTTCACCTGGCACCAATTCCTCGATGGTGTCAACTAAGAGAAAGGGGTAGCGATGCGGAAGTATCTCCATAATCTCGCGTGCGCCTAGTATTTGCCGCACGCCCACTTCGCCCCTCTCGCCCGCATCCATCGCCATTAAGACCTCCGCATATTGCGGTAGGATGCGTTGACCGCCCCCCGCAGGACATCTAGGTTTTCTAGCGCTTTGCCGGTTCCCTGCGCCACACAACTGACCGGATCATTGGCAACAGTACACGGCACTTGCGTGACCTCCGCGATAAGCTTATCCAAGCCATCTAGGAGCGATCCTCCGCCGGTCATAATAATGCCTTTGTCCACGATATCGGCAGCGAGCTCGGGCGGGCAACGTTCCAGCACCGAGCGCAACAAGGCCACAATATTATTGGTAGGCTCGGCAAACGCCTCTAAGCACTCCCGCGAAGTCAGAGTAACGGAAGCCGGTAGCCCCGAAACAAGGTCGCGTCCTCTTACTTCCATGCTGGCGTCGCGTCCCGAGGGGTAAACCGTACCGATGTTAATTTTGATTTCCTCGGCGGTACGTTCGCCAATTAACAGATTGTAACGCTTTTTGACATAGCGGACTAGCCCCTCGTCAAACCTATCGCCGCCTATGCGCACAGAGTCGCTGATGACCACGCCGCCCAACGACATGACGGCCACATCGGTAGTACCGCCGCCAATGTCTAGGACCATGCTCCCATACGGCTTCCATATATCTATGCCCGCGCCCAGCGCCGCGGCCACCGGTTCCTCTATCAAGTAACACTCTTTAGCGCCAGCGTTGGTGGCGGCGTCTTCCACCGCCCTTTTTTCGACGCTGGTGATGCTAGAAGGAACGCACACTACCACACGCGGTTTTAAGATAGGGTTAATGCCGCACACCTTCAGGATAAAGTGCTTAAGCATTTTTTCCGTGATGTCAAAGTCAGCGATAACACCTTCACGCAGCGGGCGCACTGCCGTGATGTGCCCGGGCGTGCGTCCGATCATCTTGCGCGCTTCTTCGCCGATGGCTAGAACCCTATTAGTCGTGCGCTCAATCGCGACAACCGAAGGCTCATTTAGTACTATTCCCTTACCGCGCACATATACCAAAACCGTTGCTGTTCCTAGGTCGATGCCTATATCTTTTCCCTTAAACCACACGTACTAACCCCCCTGTATGCTTGTACGGCTCATCGGCACAGAACCGCATCTGTCACAGAGATTTAGTTCTACTAGGGCGGTCGCTTTTCCTGCGCATCTATGCGTTGCCACACTCATTTTGTGTGGGGTTGCGTCGCCACCGGCAAATGCCTAATGCTTTGTCAAATATAAGCGTCTCTGTCGCTTCCTTATAGAATTCGCTATTAATGGACTTGAGTCGATCTGGAGACCCCTGTGCATGGAGGACTTAGAAACACCAAATGTATATGCGGCTAAAGACCCTCGTTTTGCAGCCATCTGGAACTCACTAAAGGAGTTTCGCACCAGCTACCGCGAGCTAGCTAGGACCATGTGGCCTTGGGAGTAGTGTGAAGCAAAAGGCTCCGTCCCTAATGCTTCATTGACAAGCAGTTCCCCAACAAATATAATACCCTTGTGCACGTCTTGTGCACAAGGGTATTTCAATATATGAAACGGGGGGTGCGGTTTGCCCACAGCAGTCATCTCGGGGACCGGAGCTTATGTTCCGACACGTGTGTTGACCAACAAGGAATTGGAAAGTGTCGTAGATACCACGGAAGAGTGGATATTAAGCCGAACAGGCATTATCGAACGCCGTATCGCTCTGCCCGACCAAGCTACCTCGGATTTGTCCTGCCCCGCGGCGGTGCAGGCGCTAGAAAACGCAGGCCTGCTCGCCACCGATATTGACGCGATTATTGTCTGCACCGTCACACCGGACATGATGTTCCCATCCACAGCCTGCATCGTTCAGGCCAAGCTCGGTGCCACACAGGCAGTGGCATTTGACTTGGGCGCGGCTTGTACAGGGTTTATCTATGGCCTGCAACTAGCAGCTCATGCCATTGAGGCCGGAAGCTGGAGTCATGTCTTGGTCATTGGGGCCGAAACCCTTTCTCGCATTGTGGATTGGCAAGATCGCAACACTTGTGTGCTGTTTGGCGACGGCGCCGGTGCGGCGGTGGTCAGCGCGAACGGCAGGGGCCCACGTATCCTTGGGATACACCTCGGAGCTGACGGCACGGACGGGCACGTGCTGACCATGCCTGCGGGGGGGTCTAGGCTCCCAGCCTCGCTTGAGACTGTCAACGGTCGCCGTCACTTCGTACACATGAACGGGCAGGAAGTGTATAAGTTCGCGGTGCGGATTGTGGACGAAGCGTGCAGCCGGTTGCTCGACAAATTAGGGCTTAGCTATAACCAGGTAGATTTCTATATACCCCATCAGGCAAACTTACGCATTATCGAGGGTTTTGCTAAACGACTAAAGCTGCCCCTAGAAAAAATCGCTGTGAATCTAGATAAATATGGCAACATGTCCTCGGCTTCCATACCTGTCGCGCTGCACGAGTTTGGTGAACGGCCGCCGCAGACAGGAAGCAAAGTCATGCTGGTCGGTTTTGGCGGCGGGCTAACGTGGGGTTCATGTTTATTAGAATGGCAGGCAAACTAAGATGAACAGAGTCAGAAAGTTGCTTGGCACTAAGTACCCGATCGTTCAAGGGGGCATGGCGTGGGTCGCGACGGCGGACCTTGCCGCTGCCGTTTCTAACGCCGGTGGCCTAGGTATTATCGGGGCCGGCCACGCGCCCGGCGATTGGGTGCTGGGACAAATCAGGCGCATGCGCGAGTTGACGGATAAGCCCTTCGGTGTCAACGTGATGCTGATGTCCCCGGCGGTTCAAGATGTTGTTGCGGTTGTCGTTGCTGAACGTGTCCCCGTCGTTACTACCGGTGCGGGAAGCCCCGGGCCGTACATGGAAGCCCTGAAATCCGGCGGCTGTAAGGTAATCCCCGTAGTGGCCTCCGTTGTTTTGGCGCGTCGCCTTGAACGCATGGGCGCAGACGCGATTATCGCCGAAGGGTGCGAGGCGGGGGGGCATATAGGGGAAGTCAGCACCTTAGCTCTGGTGCCGCAAGTGGTGGATGCCGTGGCTGTACCTGTAATTGCGGCAGGCGGCATTGCCGATGGGCGGGGCATCGCCGCTGTCCTGATGCTTGGCGCAGAGGGAGTACAATTGGGAACGCGCTTTATCTGCACAACTGAGTGCGAGGCGCACATCAATTACAAAGAGGCCATTGTCGGCGCCGGTGAACGCGATGCGGTAGTGTGCGGCAGTTCTATCGGCCACCCCGTGCGTGCGCTAAAAAATCAGTTGACACGGGAAATAGCGGCCCTAGAGCGCCAAGGCGCCAGCGATGAGGAGCTGCAACGGCTTGGCGCCGGAAGGTTGCGCTTGGCCTTTGAGCAAGGGGACGTACGCAATGGTTCCCTCATGGCTGGGCAGTCGGCGGGATTGATCAAAGATGTGCGTCCGACAAGAGATTTAATGGCGGCTCTGGTCGAACAGACGGAGCGTTGCCTAGGGAGGCCCTTATGGAAAGACTAGTTTTTTTGTTCCCCGGCCAAGGAAGCCAATCGGTAGGCATGGGCAGGCAATTGGCCGCAGAGTTTTCTGAAGCGGCAGAGGTTTTTGCTGCTGCCGACAGAGCGCTTGGCTTTTCTCTGAGCGGCGTAATATGGGGGGGCACGAGTGAACAACTCGCACAAACCGAGATTACGCAGCCGGCGGTGCTAACCATGAGCATTGCCGTGCTCCGCGTATTGGCAAAGCACGGCGTCACGCCTGCGGCTACGGCCGGCCTTTCTTTAGGCGAGTACTCGGCTTTGGTTGCGGCCGATGCTTTGAGTTTTGACAAGGCTGTGTGCTTAGTGCGTGAACGCGGCAGGCTGATGCAGACGGCTGTCCCCGAGGGACATGGGGCTGTGGCCGCTGTTATCGGGTTAGACGCAGCACTTGTGGAGCAGGCATGCGTTAGCGCGCGAGATGCCGGCGTTGTATCTATCGCCAACTACAATTGCCCTGGGCAGGTAGCAATAGCGGGGCAAACCGCAGCCGTTGATACCGCGCTTCTTAAGTGCACAGAGCTTGGCGCCAAGCGGGCGGTGAAACTCCCGGTAAGTGCTCCGTTTCATACCGTGCTGCTGCAAAGTGCCGGGGAGGCGTTACGCTCACATTTAGAAAGCGCAAACCTAACTCCGCCCCGTTTGCCGGTAGTAAGCAACGTAACGGCCGAATACCACGCCGAATCGTCGCTGCTGGATTCTTTAGTGGCCCAAGTTAGCCAGCCCGTGCGCTTTGAAGCGTGCATCCGCCGCTTGCTCGCGGACGGATACAAGCACTTCGTAGAGGTCGGCCCGGGGACTACGCTCGCTTCTTTTGTTAAGCGCATCGACAAAGAGGCTGTGGTGCACAGCGTGGAAGACACAGCCGGGGTGGATAAGCTGCTGGGGTGGTTAGCATGAAAGTAGCGCTTGTAACGGGTGGCACGGGCGGCATCGGAGCGGCGATTTGCCGCGAACTGTCTCGCGCCGGATTGGCGGTAGCCATTCACTACAACAGCGACATCGCCCAAGCAGAAATCTTACTAAATGAGCTAACCTCTGCGGGCGGAACAGCGCTGGCGGTTACGGCGGACGTTGCGTCTGAACCCCAAGTAGAAGCCATGTTAGCCGAGCTTATGGCGCGCTTTGGGCGCATAGACGTGGTTGTCAATAATGCCGGGATTACGCGCGACGCTTTGGTGATGCGCATGACACTCGCAGATTGGCAAAGAGTCATCGACGTGAATCTAACCGGAGCCTTCCTAGTGAGCCGCGCGGCTGCCAAAATAATGCTCAGGCAACGCAGCGGTAAAATCATCAATATCTCTTCCGTAGTCGGTCTGTGCGGCAATGCCGGACAGGCTAATTACGCCGCCTCTAAGGCAGGTCTGGTTGGACTAACGAAGAGCTTGGCCAAAGAACTGGCCAGCCGTGGTGTGACGTGTAACGCCATTGCGCCGGGGTTTATTGCCACGGCAATGACTGATGTCCTGCCCGCTGAGGTTAAGGCGAAGTTGTTAGACGCCATTCCCCTCCGCCGCATGGGCACTCCCGCGGATGTAGCGGCTGCTGCTCTATTCCTCGCCGGCCCGAGCGCAGACTATATCACCGGTCAGGTGCTCTCTATTGATGGCGGGATGAACATATAGCCATGAAAGGAGGTGTTAAGATGGAACTTTTCGAGCGTTTGCGCCCAATTATTGCCGACAAACTGTCTGTCGACGAAGCGGAGGTAGTCCTTTCCGCGGCGTTTAAAGCCGACCTCGGGGCTGATTCACTCGACTTAGTCGAGCTGGTGATGGGACTAGAGGAGGGTTTTGGCATCTCTATTCCGGAAGCGGACATGGGTAAGATTCTAACCGTACAAGATGCCGTCAATTATGTGTCGGCAAAACTACCCTAGGGGGAAATACACATGAAGACAATGCCACGGGTATGGGCGAGGAGAGTTGTGATTACGGGGCTTGGCGTGGTATCCCCCATCGGCACGGGACATCAAGCCTTTTGGCAGGCGCTGCTGGCGGGCACGTCCGGTGCGGGTCGGATTACGCGCTTTGACACCACGGACTTCACCACGCAAATAGCCGCTGAGGTGAAAGACTTTGACCCTAGCCTGTACATGGACAAAAAAGAAGCCAAGCGCATGGACCGCTTTGCGCAGTACGCAGTGGCGGCGGCATCCCTGGCACTGCAGGACGCGGGAATGGCCGTCACCCCTGCTAATGCCGAACAAATCGGCGTTTACGTGGGGGCCGGCATTGGCGGGATGGAGACGCTCGAGAATCAGTTCGCCGTGCTGCGAGACAAAGGTCCCGCCAAAATAAGCCCCTTCTTTGTGCCGATGATGCTCGGTAATATGGCGGCGGGCCAGATCGCCATCCTTTTGGGACCGAAGGGACCGTCAAGTGACACTGTCACGGCCTGTGCCAGTGGCGCCCAAGCAGTAGGCGACGCCGCCCGACTCATTGAGCGGGGCGATTGCGAAGTGATGCTGGCGGGTGGGGCCGAGTGCGCCATTACCCCCCTCGCGCTGGCCGGCTTTTGCGCGGCGCGAGCCTTAAGTACCAGAAACGACAGCCCCGCTACAGCCAGCCGTCCGTTTGACAAGGAGCGCGACGGATTTGTCATGGGTGAGGGCGCGGGCGTGCTGGTGCTGGAAAGTCTCGACCACGCGCTGGCGCGCGGAGCAAACATCTACGCCGAGGTACGGGGCTACGCCGCGACCAACGACGCCTACCATATCACCTCTCCTGACCCAGAAGTCAGAGGGACGGTGAAATGTATGCAGTTAGCCCTTGCTGACGCCAATTTGGCCGCTAGCGATGTGGACTACGTAAACGCCCACGGCACATCTACCGACCAAAACGACAGGTTTGAAACCAGGGCCATTAAAGAAGTCTTTGGGGAGCACGCCTACAACCTAGCCATTAGCTCCACCAAGTCCATGATCGGACACTTGCTCGGGGCAGCCGGGGCAGTTGAGCTGATTGCCACAGCCCTCGCCATTAAAGAGGGGATGGTTCATGCTACGATAAATTACGCCTCGCCCGACCCTGACTGCGACCTCGACTATGTACCGGAAGGTGCGCGTAAGTTGTCCGTGCGCGCAGCGCTTAAAAATTCGTTTGGCTTTGGCGGTCATAACTGCAGCATAGTGCTTGCTAAGTATGAGGGCAATTGAGTCTCTGTAGACATGGGCTTTCACTGACACTTTTGTATCGCGCATCTGTCTAACAGTGTGTACTCCCATGCAACACAACCCGGAAGCAGGGTAGCCCCCTGCTTCCTTTTAGAGTGAAAGAGGTGTCGCGGTGAAAGTCCCAGAACTTAGAATCGGCAGCAGAGTGGCACGAGTACCGATCGTGCAAGGCGGGATGGGCGTAGGCATATCTCTCTCGCGCCTAGCGGGGGCGGTGGGCAAAGCGGGCGGGGTCGGCGTAATCTCGGCGTGGAGATAGGCTTTAGCTGGCCCACTTATGCTAAGGACAAGTTAACAGCCAATCGTGAGGCCCTGATGTGGCATGTGCGGCGGGCTAAGGAGATTGCCGTAGACGGCATGATTGGGGTCAACATTATGGTGGCTGTCAACGATTATGAAGAGATGGTGGCTGCGGCTGTGGCGGCGAAGGCGGATGTCATCTTTAGCGGGGCTGGCTTGCCATTATCTCTGCCTGCCATGGTCGCGGGCTCGGGGGTCGCCATCGCTCCCATTGTAAGTTCAGCGCGAGCCGCCGTACTCATCGTCAAGCAATGGCTTAACAAATACGCCCGTCTACCTGATGCCGTGGTGGTGGAAGGGCCTCTTGCCGGAGGGCATTTAGGGTTCTCACGGGAGCAGCTATTTGATACTTCGGGCAAATACTCCCTAGAGACCATTCTGGGCGAAGTTCTTAGTGCGCTTAGGCAACTGCTTGGCGGCAGGGCGGCAGAGATACCAGTTATTGCCGGCGGAGGGCTTCACTCTGGGCAGGATATTGCCCGTATACTGGGGCTTGGGGCAAGTGGGGTGCAAATATCCACCCGCTTTGTCGCCACCGAGGAATGCGACGCTTCACCTGAGTTTAAGGCGGCCTATCTTGCCTCTTCACCCGAGGACGTAGTGATTATCGACAGCCCTGTAGGCATGCCCGGACGCGCTTTGCGCAATGCTTTTCTGGACCAGGTCGCGCGCGGCGAGCGCACGCCTGATGCATGTGTGACCAACTGCCTAAAACCATGCGTGCCCAGCCAAGTTCCCTATTGCATCGCCTCTGCCCTGATTAACGCGGCCAATGGTGAGATGAAGGACGGGTTTGCTTTCTGCGGGGCTTTAGTGCACCGCCTAGATCGCATGACCACGGTGGAGGCTTTGATGGAGGAGCTCACGCATGAACTAGAGGAAGCTTAGGTAGTTGCCTTATAGTGGTCGCCAAGCCTTGTGCGGCAAGGGCTTGGCGACCTTTTAATGTGAGTTTAAAGTTTAACCTTGCGCGTTTAAAATTTACCCTTGACTAAATCTTGCAAACATAATACATTAGCAGCAATAGGCTAGTGCGCTGTCGACCGCCGCCAAAAATTAGCCGCAAAGTGACGTGTAGGGAGGAAGCGAGTATTGGAATGGGTGAAAACTATGGCAACTTGGTTGGATAGGGGGAATCGATGGTTAGAACGCGCCTTGTTGGTCTTTGTCTACGCCTTGGTGTTGGTGGTGACTTTAGAAGTGGTGATGCGATACATATTTGGTACGCCACTGATTTGGGCACGCGATGTAACTCTTTGGCTTTATTCGGCCATCTTCCTCCTGCCCGTAGCTCATCACTACGCCACCAATAAACAGATTTCCGCCAGCGATTTGGTGTACAACCTGCGCCTAACCGCCGAGCAAAAAGCCGTTATTGACTTGGTAAGTAATGGACTTTTAGCCTTATTGAGTATAGGTCTGTTCCTCCCGGCCATTAACCGTGTACTGTTTGCCATCCGTCTTAATGAGGTGTCCACCCTAACGCTATGGCGGCCTCCCCTATGGCCGCTACTGGTGCTCATACCGACCATGCTAGTCCTAGTGGTGCTGCGGGCGGTGCTGGGAACAATCCAGGCTGCCCTCATACTAGGAGCCGAAGGGGATGGTGCCGCATGAGCCCAGAGACTATAGTTATTGTGGCCTTTGTCGGTCTCATCACAGGAATCGTCGCCGGCATACCGGTGGCTACGGTCTTACCGGCCGTGGGCATGATCCTAGGCTTGCTGGTTATGGGTGTTCGCACTTTGGATTTCCTGATGCGCGGGATCTTCGCGGTTATGACCAATGATGTGCTGGTAGCGTTGCCGTTGTTTGTGTTTATGGGATGCATGCTGCAGACATCCGGGGTCGCCGACAATCTTTTTAAGAACTTGCGCATCGCCCTAGGCTCCCTGCGGGGGGGCTTAGGGGTCGTCACCATCATCCTGTCCACCATCCTTGCCGCCACCACCGGCATCATCGGCACCGCCGTGATCATGATGGGCGTGCTAGCCCTGCCCACCATGCTCAAGGCTAAGTATAATAAGCCCCTGGCAGCTGGTTTGGTTTGCGCCGGCGGCACTCTGGGCATTCTCATCCCACCCAGCATCATGTTGATCTTGTACAGCCTGTCCGCCGGTCTGTCGGTGGTGACCCTTTTCGCCGGAGCCGTAATCCCCGGACTGCTTCTCAGCGCCTTGTATATCGCGTACACCCTTGTGATCTGCCATTTACGTCCGGAGTTTGGGCCTCCGCTTTCCGCGGCGGAGAAGGAAACGCTACAGACCGCCCGCTTTCTGCCGGAGTTGCTCTGGTCACTTATCCCGCCTGTGGTGCTGATTTTAGGCGTCCTCGGCGCAATTTTCCTCGGGATAGCTACACCTATGGAAGCCGCTGGCACCGGAGCTTTCTCCACGGTGCTGCTGAGTTTGGCCATGGGTAGGCTCAGCCGAAAGGCCTTGATCGAAGCGGCCCGTGACACGGTGGAGATTTCCGCTCCCATCCTGTGGCTGGCGGCTGGCGCGCAGATGTTCACCTCTGTCTTCTTGGCCCAAGGTGGGGGAGAGGTGATAAAAAACTGGGTCATGGGTCTGGCCGGCGGTCATCCCGCCGTGGTCATGGGCATTATGATGGTCACGCTGTTCTTCTTGGGGAAGCTCATCTGCTGGGTAGGCGTTCTGCTCATCACCGTTCCCCTGTTCACCCCCATTGCCGTGGCCATCGGCTGGGATCCTCTGTGGTTCGGCATCTTAGTCTGCGTTAACCTACAGATGTCCTTCCTAACGCCGCCCTTTGCCTATGCCATTTTCTATCTCAAGCAGGTGGCACCGCCGGAGATGACCCTGATGGACATCTATCGGGGGGTCTGGCCATTCATCGGCCTGCAGGCACTAGGCCTTGCGCTGATTATAGCCTTCCCGCAGCTAGTCTTGTGGCTGCCCGCCTTGCTGGTGAGGTGATGGCCGACGCGAATATAATGGCGTGTTAGAATGCGCCACCAGTGAAAGCCTCCCTACGTAAAAAGGGCACGTGATCGTGAATGAGAGTTTCCGATAAAGTACGAAAAAATAAGGAGGTAGCAAATGAAGAAGCGTTCAACTATCCTGTGGGTTCTCGTTGTCCTAGTTGCCCTTGTTGCTGGTTACGCAATACGCCCGGCTCTAGAAGTGGCACTGGAGGATCCGGACGCCCCGGTCGCGCCGGAATTCGAGTGGACGATGCAGGGCATCTACATGACGGGGCATCCCCTGTTCGCCAAAGCCCAGCGCTGGACAGAAGAGGTATTTCGTGCCAGCGGCGGGCGGCTTAAAATCACCCTGCATCCGGTCAACGCTCTGGTACCGGGAGCCGACTTGTTGTCAGCGGTGGCAGCTGGGACCGTTGACGTCGGCCATTCTTTCCCCCCTTGGTGGATAGGGGTCAACCGAGCCTTCGGCATTTTCTGTGGTCAGACCGTAGGTATGAGCCAAGATGAGTACCGCACTTGGCTGTTGAGCGGCGGGGGCATGGAATTAGCTCGCGAGCTCTACGGCACGCTGGGCCTGCATTGGATACCTTTCAGCAATGACCCGGCCGAGACTTTCTTATGGGCCAAGAAACCCATACGGACCCTTGAAGACCTGCGAGGTCTCAAAGTCCGCGCCGCTGGTCTGTCGCTTGACGTGTTCAGGCGACTCGGCCTTGAAGTTCACTTCATCGCTACGGCTGAGATCGTCCCCGCCCTGCTCACCGGTGTGGTGGATGCGGCAGAGTTCCTGTTCCTAGAAGCCGACTACGCCATGGGCTTCCA
>DBBC01000137.1 GCA_002292025.1 Firmicutes bacterium UBA994 | reverse complement strand
ACCGGGGGGTCACATGGGGCCGATGGGGCGGCTTGATGTCGACGCGGTAGAAGTTAAAATCGAAACCAAGGTGCTACGGCGCGTAGTGCCGTATATTCGACCGTATACAGGGCATCTTTTAGTAGGGCTCGTGTTTATGTTTTTGGTCACCGGTACGGGCTTAGTTGCGCCTTACCTAGAAGCCATAGTTATCGACCGGTATATCTTGAATCAGGTCGGGTTAACCGAGTCGGCGCGGTTAGCGGGGATAACGCGCATAGCTCTAATCTACATCGCGCTTTTTGTTGGCGGATGGGTCTTTTCGTATTGGCAGACGTTCTTTGTTTCATGGGCAGGACAAAACCTCATCTTCACCCTGCGGCAAAAGATGTTTACCCATCTGCATAAGCTTTCCTTCTCTTTTTACGATAACCTCGAGGCGGGCAGAATTATGAGTCGCCTCACCAATGACGTCAATAGCCTAAATGAGCTGGTCACCTCTGGGATACTGAACGTGATTAACGATGTAGTTACTCTGTTGGGCATTGTCGTTATACTTGTGCGCTTAGATTGGCGGCTATCGCTGTTTACTTTCACGACTTTCCCCTTGTTGTGGATGGTGGCGACACGGTTTCGCGGTAAAATGCAGCGTGCCTACCACGATGTGCGCCGCAAAGCCGCCACAGTGAACGCCAGTCTACAAGAGAGTATTTCCGGCGTGCGTGTTACCCAATCTTTCGTGCGCGAGGAACGCAACGCCCAACACTTCGATGCAACAAATATGGACAATTTGCAGGCCAATATGCAGGCGGCGCAAATTAACTCCGCCTTTATCCCGCTGGTGGAAATCGTGTCTACGCTTGGCGTGTGCATTGTTATCTGGTATGGCGGCATCCTGATTCAAGGAGGAGCACTGACCATCGGCATAGTGTATGCCTTTTTACGCTATGTCTCACGCTTCTTTATGCCGATTCGCGACCTCAGCCAAGTCTATAACGTTTGGCAGTCGGCCACAGTTTCGATTGACCGCATTTTCGAACTTTTGGATATGGAGCCTAGCGTCAAAGATAGCCCGCAGGCGGTCGACCTCCCCCCAGTTGTCGGGCATGTGCGCTTCTCTGATGTAACTTTTGGCTATAAGCCTGACCTGCCGGTGTTGCATAACGTGAACATAGATATCCCGCCGGGTCGGACGGTAGCAGTCGTAGGGGCCACGGGTGCAGGCAAGAGCTCTCTGATCAATCTTTTGTGCAGGTTTTACGACCCGCAGAACGGAAGAATTACCCTAGACGGCTATGATTTGCGCGACGTCACGCAGAACTCTCTGCACCGGCAGATAGGGTTAGTTCTGCAAGATACCTTCCTTTTTTCTGGCACAGTAGGCGAGAATATTCGCTATGGTAAACCCAACGCTACCGAAAGCGAAGTCATCGCCGCGGCGCAAGCCGTTAACGCCCACGAGTTTATATCAAAGTTGCCGCAAGGCTACGATACCCCGGTTAACGAACGCGGCACGCGCCTCTCAGTCGGGCAGCGCCAGCTCATCGCCTTTGCCCGCGCCCTTCTCGCCAATCCACGCGTCTTAATTCTAGACGAAGCCACCTCCAGTGTCGACGCCTATACGGAAGCACTTGTACAAAAGGCGCTGGTCACATTGCTTAACGGGCGCACTTCGTTTATAATCGCGCACCGCCTCTCGACCCTCCGGCAAGTCGACTACATTATCGCCCTAGACGAGGGCCGCGTCGCCGAGCAAGGCACCCCCGAAGAACTCCTGCGGCTAGAGCACGGCATCTACCGCACCCTCTACGAAACCCAAATGAAGCATTAGGAAGCATTAGGGACGGAGCCTTTTGCTTCACGCGGGATGCTTGTGCCGGTCTCTAACGCAGAGAAAAGCGTTGTGGCGGGCACTTTGCTTTTGCAGGGGGCTGCGAAAGACTTCCGCGTCTGTTATCATAGAGGGGTCAACAAACTATAAAATCTAAGGGTGAGCGTATGAAGGAGTACAGCCTTTTTGATATCGTTGGGCCAAACATGATTGGGCCCTCAAGCTCGCATACCGCAGGCGCTTGCAGGCTGGGGTATGTCGCACATAAGCTCGCGAGAGGGAAGATCCAAGAGGTCGCCTTCTCGCTGCACGGTTCCTTTGCTGCGACCTATCGTGGCCACGGCACCGACAAGGCTCTGCTTGGCGGCGTCCTCGGTCTGCTTCCCGATGACGAGAGTCTCAGAGACGCCTTTCGTCTAGCCGAGGAACGGGGTGTGAAGCATAGCTTTGTTCTCACCGACTTGGGCGCTGAGCAGCATCCTAATACCGTACGGATCACCGTGACAAAAGGCGATCAGCAGAGAATGACGATGCTGGGTTCGTCCATTGGTGGTGGCAATATAAGGATAACAGAGATTGACGGCTTCAATCTAGTCTTTACAGGAGAGTATCCCACGCTCATCATACCCCATATCGACAAGCCAGGGGTCGTGGGGCAAGTGACATCCATATTGGGGCAGCGCGCCGTCAACATAGCGTTTATGCGCGTGTACCGCGAGCACAAAGGCAAAAATGCCTGTATGATCATAGAAACCGATGGCGCGATAAGGGATGCAGTTCTGCAAGAAATCAGGGGTATCCAAAACGTCACCAACGCTACCCTAGTAAGCATTAACTAGAGAGGGGTGTGGGTATGAACTTCACCAAGGGAGAAGAACTACTTGCGCTATGCCAAGTTCACAAGCGCGGCATCCACGCAGTGATGCTACGCCGCGAAATGGAACTGACAGAGTTAAGCGAAATGAGTCTCAGCGCGAAGCTTAGGGTTAGTCTCGACGTCATGCAGCGAGCGGTAGAGCGTGGCCTCACACAAGACAAAAAGTCTGTTAGCGGCTTGCTGGGGGGCGACGCAAAAAAGGTAAGCGAGCATGCCGAAAAGACCAAGGCAGTGTGTGGGTCGCTGATGAGTAAAGCTGTCAGCCGCTCCATGGCCGTGCTGGAGGTGAACGCCACGATGGGCAAAGTTGTGGCCGCACCCACAGCCGGCTCGAGTGGGATTGTACCGGGTGTGTTGCTTACGCTGGCCGAGGAGTTCATGCTTGACGATGATGCCCTGCTCAAAGGACTGATGACGGCCGGTGCGATTGGGTTAATCATTACCCGCAATGCCACCGTCGCCGGTGCTGAGGGGGGGTGCCAAGCTGAAACCGGCTCGGCAGCGGCTATGGCTGCCGCAGCGGTTGTCGAGTTGATGGGCGGCACGCCTGCTATGGCCTTGCACGCCGCGGCCATCTGTCTGCAGAATGTACTGGGGCTGGTATGTGACCCCATCGCCGGGTTGGTGGAAGTCCCTTGCCAGCACAGAAACGCATTGGGTGCGGCCAACGCGCTTGTTTCTGCCGAGATGGCCCTAGCAGGAGTGACGAGCGTAGTCCCCTTTGACGAAGTAGTCGAGGCCATGTATCGCGTGGGCCGGGCCTTGCCCTGTGAACTAAGGGAAACTGCGCTGGGTGGCTTGGCCGGCACGCCAACCGGGCAGCGCATCAAAGGGGAACTAGCTTAAACCTTGCGCGTGTTAGCCGTGG
>DBBC01000053.1:4270-5697 GCA_002292025.1 Firmicutes bacterium UBA994 | reverse complement strand
CGGCTTTTGGCTTCACTTTAGAGGTGCTACTTCATGGCAATTGACTTGACGCATCGCGCCAAAAATCGTATCATCTTTGTAGATACAGAGGGGGGGGTGTCGATGTGCTCACTAGAGTGCAAAAATGGGGCAACAGCCTAGCGGTACGTATACCGAAGGCACTTGCCCAAGATGTTCATCTTAAGGGCGACTCATTGGTCGAGATCAGCCTTGTCGCAGGGCGAATTATTGTGACGCCTGTCAAAGCACCGAATTGGACATTGGAAGGGTTGCTTGCTGGTATCAGTGAGAGGAACATCCATCGCGAAGTGCAGACCGGTTCCGCCGTGGGCGAGGAGCGCTGGTAATCGATGACTTATATCCCTAACAGTGGTGATATTGTTTGGTTCACCTTCAATCCACAGGCAGGGCATGAGCAGGCAGGTCGCCGCCCGGCCTTGGTTTTGTCCCCCTCTGCTTATAATGAAAAGGTTGGTTTAGCAATACTGTGTCCAATTACCAGCCAAATAAAAGGATATCCATTCGAAGTCATCATCCCGGACGGTTTGGAGATCAGTGGCGCCATATTAGCTGACCAAGTAAAAAGTCTGGATTGGCAAGCTAGGAATGCCGCCTTCGTCTGCACGCTACCCACTCATTTCTTCAATGAGGTTGTAGAAAAGTTAAGTACCTTGGTCCGCCGGCAGGTGTAAAGCGGGCAGGTACGAGGGTACGGCCGCCGGTGGCAAATGGGCGCACCTCGAGAGGGACTGACACGCCATTGACCTTCGCGGTGGGGCTGTTGAGCGTCAACTCCACCTGCATGCCGTCGCGATGCATAGACACTATTTCGGACGTGCCCACAATTCTGAAGTCAACTGTAGCATTAAGTATGCGCTCGGCGAACCACCGAATGGAACCATCAGGCGACCGTTGTGTACGTTGGCGGGCACATCTAGGCCAATAGCGGGGTTGGTCCGGCCGATAGTAATGACGTGTGTTACCGGAGCTGCGGCGGAGAAAGTCCTACTGTCGGACCAAGGACCGGGCCCAGCGGCATTAGTACCCCTCACCCGCCACCAATGCTGCGTATTTTCTGCCAGCGCCACACTTACCGCAACGGAAGTGGAGGAACCATCTTGGTTAAGGACCAAGTCCGTGAAGGCTGAATTACGAGAAACTACGACCTGATAAGTCGTTGCTCTGTCAGTCGGCTGCCAACTCAATGTGGGGGTAGTAAGCACGCCGATGGCACCCTGCGCCGGGGCTAACAGACCCACCTGCGACGGCGGAGCCAAAGCTATGCGCTCAGCGTCCGTTTTTTGAATTTCCGACAAAGGGGACGGGTGCTTTCGTCCGCTCGTCCTCTTAAATCGTCGACGCAGGATACAGCAACGCAAGGGGCAAGAGGGATGAGCTGATGGACAAATGTACCCGTCCCCTTTGTC
>DBBC01000053.1:0-3895 GCA_002292025.1 Firmicutes bacterium UBA994 | reverse complement strand
CGGCGCCCGGAGAAGTAAACGGGGGAAGTTATTGGATAGGGGGCAGGTACTTGAAAGAACTTTTGCGACAGGCGCTAGCTGCGTCTACAGCAGACTACTGCGAGATTCGCTTGGAGGAGACGCACGTCACCTCCATTGAGTATCGCGGCAAGAATCTAGACCAACTGGCACAGCGCTTGCAATATGGTGGCAACGTGCGGGCGCTGGTCGACGGCGGATGGGGCTTTGTTTCTTTTAACCGCATCGATGGTTTAGCCGAGCAAGTAGCGCAGGCTTGCGAGCAAGCGCGCGCGCTCGGTGCCATTAAGCAAGGCCAAAGTCAGATGGCTGCGGTACCGGTGGTGGACACGGAAATTAAGGCCGCAGTAAAGCTAGACCCACGTTCGGTTACGCTGGAGGAGAAAATTAAGTTGTTTTCGCGCTACAACGACCTTATCTTAAACTTCCATCCGTCCATCACGGGCTCGGTCATCCGCTACTTTGACCGTTACACGAATCTTTACTTCGCCAATACCGATGGTGCGTATGTCGCACAAGAGAAATTGGACATTGGCTGTGCTATGCGCGCCGTGGCTACGCGCGACAATATAACAGTGATGGAAGGCGTGGCCACCGGCAGCAACGACGACTTTGGCTGTGTGCTGAATCTCGACGAAGGGTTAAAAAAAGCATGTCAGCTGACAGTTGACCTGCTTGACGCCCCAACGGTGAAAGGGGGCGAATACACCGTTATCCTCGACCCAAAGATGGCAGGGCTGTTTGTGCATGAGGCTTTTGGTCACCTTAGCGAAGCGGATGACATCAGCGAGAACGAGGCTTTGCGCGAGATTATGACACTAGGCAAACAGTTTGGGCAGAGCATTCTCCATATCTACGACACGGGGGTGGCTCCCGGCAATCGCGGCGCACTGGTTTACGACGACGAAGGCGTGGCGGTTGAGAAGACTTACTTGATCAAGGATGGGGTGCTAGTCGGCAGGTTGCACTCACGCGAAAGTGCGGCCAAAATGGGCGAGAAGCCGACGGGGTCAGCCAGAGCTATATCTTACACCTTCCCACCTATCGTGCGCATGCGCACGACTTGCATTGAGGGGGGCACCAGCTCGTTTGAAGATATGATTAAAGACATAGAACTCGGTGTGTATGCCTTGGGCGGCTACGGCGGGGAGACCAATGGGGAAATGTTCACCTTTACCGCCGGTCACGGGTATATGATTCGCGGCGGGAAAATAGCCGAGCTGGTTAAGGACGTAACTCTCAGCGGTAATGTCTTTACAACGCTGGCTAACATCGACATGGTGGGCAACGACTTCGCCTACGACAACAACGCGGGCGGATGCGGCAAGGCGGCGCAGGCGCCACTGCCCACGAGCGAAGGCTCGCCGCACATTCGCGTACAGAAGGTCGTTATAGGGGGTGCTAGTTAATGGAAGCGTTACTGAAAAAAGCCCTGAAGTCAGCTGACCAAGCAGACTTATATACCAAGAAGTCGGTTTCGCACGCAGTGTCCTTTCAAGCCAGTAAACTTAAAGACATCACCCAAAACGAGGAAGAAGCATGGACACTGCGGCTAATCAAGGACGGACTACTTGGGTCGGCTACTGTTACCAAACCAGACAGCTTCGATATTTTGCTGGCCTACGCCGCGAACACTGTCAAGCACGGCAGCGCAGTGGGGTACACTTTGCCGGGTGCTGGCGCGCTCACCGCGCCGCGCACTTTCGACCCACGTGTCACAGAGGTCTCACAGGCAGAGATGCTAGACCTAGGGGCAGAGTTGATAAGTGCCCTAAACGATTATGACCCCAAAATCAAGGCCTTCGCCGGAATCGGCAAGAGCTTTGGCTCTGTGACATTGATGAACTCGGCGGGGTTTCAGGGCAGCACAGATATGACGATGTGGCATGTGTACTTGGGCGGCGAGTTGGTCAACGAGGACGGCTTCCTGCAAATCTATGACGGCGTCGCACAGTCCGATTACACAGCTTTCACCGAAGATATTAAAGCCAAAGTTATCGAGTCCTTCCGCTTGGCCAAAGAAAATATCAGCATAAAACCTGGGCAGTACCCAGTCATCTTCGCCCCAGCGCAAGTCAGTTGTTTGACCGACCCGCTCCTAACCTGCCTTAACGGCATGGGCATCTCGCGGGGCTTCTCGCCCTTTAAGGGGCGCATTGGCGAATTAGCTTTTGACTCGCGTTTTAGCCTGATTGACGACGCCTTGGCAGACGGGGCTGTTGGGAGCAAAAGCTTCGACCGCGAGGGCGTACCTACCGCTCGTCGCGCCTTAATTGATGGTGGGAAAATCGGTGGGTATCTGCTTGACTTGCAGACCGCGCATCTATTAGGTATGGCACCTACCGGCAACGGCGGCACCACCGGACCGGTGTCTAATAACACCGTGGTGCCCGGGGGCGATACTTCTTTTAGCGATATGCTCGCCGGCATTGACGAGGGCGTACTGATCGAGGGCACTATGGGCGCATGGGCGGGGAACCCATATGGCGGGCAAGTCAGCGGCAACATTTCGCTGGGGTATAAAATCGAGAAAGGCAAAGTTGTAGGACGCATTAAGGACTGCGTGTTCTCGGTTAATGTTTTCACCGACCTGCGCGACAACTTGGCGGCTCTGAGCCGGGAACAACTATGGCGCGGCAATACCTGTTACCCCTATGTGCAGCTAGCGAACGTGAATATCTCTACTAAAGTGTGATTCTACTCAGACAAGAGGTAGGCCACGCATAACTTAGCAGTAGCCTCGAGCGCACTCCTATGGGTGCGCTCGTGCGCATGCGAAGCATCGACGCCCGGCCCAATCAATGCAGTGCGCACATCGGCTCCTGCGCGCAAAGCCGCACCGGCATCTGAGCCATAAAAGGGATAGATATCCACCACGTAAGGCAGTTGCAGTTCTGCGGCAAGAGCTACCAGCTGGCGGCGCAGTTCATAGTCGTAGGGACCGCCAGAGTCTTTAGCGCAAATAGACACATCGTACTCCGTGCAACTTAGCCCCTCGCCGATGCAGCCCATGTCGACAGCCAAAAACTCAGTAGTTTGCGGCGGCGTGCCTACACTCGCACCGTGACCTGTTTCCTCAAAGTTGGTGACAAAGAAGTGCGTCGTGCGTGCGGGCGAAAGCTTGTTGTCGGCAAAGTGCTTGGCTACCCCGAGCAGGATAGCTACCGAGGCCTTGTCATCGAGGTGGCGCGATTTGATAAAGCCCGAGTCAGTGACGGTAGTGCGTGGGTCAAAGGCCACGTAGTCGCCGACACCTATACCTAGCTTAGCCACGTCCTCTTTGCTTTTAACCACCGCGTCGAGGCGAATCTCCATGTTGTCGTCGCTGCGTTCTTGCTTACCGGCGTCAGGGCCATAGACATGTACGGACTGTTTAGTAGTCAGGATAGTACCGGTGAACTTTGCGCCTTGAGCTGTGATCACTATGCAGTGTTCGCCCTCTACTGAGTTCATGGTATAGCCGCCGATTTTGGCCAGCTTTAATCGACCGCTCAGCTTGATTTCATTGACCATGGCGCCGAGCGTGTCTACATGGCCACTCAACGTGCGATGCTCAGACTCGTTCTTACCGGGCAGAGTCGCTAATAGGCCACCCTTGTTAAGCAACCGGGTAGAAAGCCCGAGCCTGTCAAATTCCGCGCGCAGATACGCGATGACCTCCGCCGTGTATCCTACAGGGCTGGGGGTAGTAGCGATGCGCACCAGTTGATTGACGATGTAGTCTAGGGCTATGTTCATCGTAATTCTCCTCTCAAACTATCGTTATTATCCACTAAGGACACGAAGGGTCCCTAGATTACGCCTTCTTCTCTGCCTTTTTTGTCTTTCGTTCTTTGTCTTTTGTTTTTTTGTCTTTTGTTCTTTTGTCTTTTGTTTT
>DBBC01000079.1 GCA_002292025.1 Firmicutes bacterium UBA994 | reverse complement strand
ATTATCCCCGCGCCTGTCGACAAGCCGAGCGGTGCGTCAAAGTCGGAGGGAGATAGCTTTGGCAGGTCAATCCCTGCCATGCGAAACATACGCGCCAGTTCGCGCGTAGTCAGCACCGCATCTAAATCTTGGCGCCCGTCGTGCCCCATTTCGCTACGGGCTGCCTCATACTTTTTGGCCGTACAAGGCATCACCGATACGGAAAAGATTTGCTCCGCCGGCAGCTTAACTACCTGCTCGGCGTAATAGCTCTTAATCAGCGCCGCCATCATTTGCTGCGGAGACTTGCAGCTGGAAAGGTGTGGGAGCAATTCGGGGAAATAATGCTCCGCAAACTTAACCCATCCCGGACTGCAGGAGGTAATCATTGGTAACACGCCGCCTTGCTTGATTCTTTGCGTCAGCTCATGCGCTTCTTCTAGGATGGTCAGATCAGCAGCAAAATCAGTGTCAAAAACGGCTGAAAAGCCAAGCATTCGCAAGCCCGTCACCATTTGGCCGGTAGTGATAGCTCCGCGCGGTAAGCCGAATTCTTCGCCTATGGCTACGCGCACCGCCGGAGCTACCTGCACTACCACATGTTTGTCTGTGCCGATAGCACTAAACACATGCCCAATGGCGTCCACTTCCATGATGGCGCCTGTCGGGCACACGGCGGAACATTGTCCACAGAAAACACAGGCAGATTGTCCTAAGGGCCTGTTGGCGTCCGGACTGACCACACTTGCAAAACCCCGCGCCACTGTGGAGAGAACACCAACCCCCTGTACGGCGTGGCACACTGCCATACAGCGCCGGCACAAAATACACTTGTTGGGATCGCGAAAAAGTGAAGGATTACTTAAGTCCAGCGGCCAGTCGGACTTTTCTCCCACCCATGGCACCGTACTAACGCCTAGGTCGTGCGCCAGCTTCTGCAGCTCGCAGTTGGTGTTGCGCGCACAGGTAAGGCACGTAGTAGGGTGATTAGAAAGCAACAGTTCCACGTTCATTTTGCGCGCCTTGCGCACAGCCGGGGTGTTAGTGCGTATCGCCATCCCCTCTGTAGCCGGCAGAACACAGGCCGCCTGCAGTCCGCGCCTACCTTCGATTTCTACCAAGCACACGCGGCAGGCGCCAATCTCATTGATGCCTTCCATAAAACAAAGCGTGGGGATATCGACTCCGGCGGCACGCGCGGCTCGCAGTACTGTGCTGCCCTCCGGCACCTGTACCGCACGGCCGTCTATTGTAACTTTGATTGCTTCTTGCATGCTTGCACCTCCACCTAAGCCCGCACTATTGCGCCAAACGGACACTTCTCGAGACAGACGCCGCACTTGACACACTTTTGGCGTTCAATACGGTACAACTCTTTGGGCTTGCCTTTAATCGCGGCAGTCGGGCAGACTCTGGCGCAGAGGCCGCAACCGCGACACTTTTCTGGGACTATATTGAAATTCAATAAAGCCTGACATACTCCCGCCGGGCATCGCTGGGCGTAAATGTGCGCTTCGTACTCGGCGCGAAACTGCTTAAGCATAGAGAGCACCGGATTTGGAGCCGATTGCCCTAACCCGCACAGCGAGGTGGACTTGATATTCTCTGCCAGCACCAGGAGCGCATCGATGTCGCCTTCACGCCCCTCCCCTGCTGTGATGCGGTCTAATATTTCTAACATGCGCTTGGTGCCGATCCTACAGGGCGTACACTTGCCGCAGGACTCATCCCGCGTAAAATCCAAAAAGAAGCGCGCCATGTCCACCATGCAGGCGTCTTCATCCATAACGATCAGGCCGCCTGAACCCATCATGCTGCCAGCCTGAAGGAGGCTTTCATATTCCATCGAAATTTCTAGGTGCTCTTTGGTCAGGCAACCGCCCGAAGGGCCTCCGGTTTGAGCGGCCTTAAACTCCTTGCCGCCGGGAATACCACCGCATACGTCAAACACTAGCTGCCGGAGCGTAATCCCCATCGGCACTTCTACTAAGCCGGTGTTGTTAATATTCCCGGCCACAGCAAACACCTTTGTACCTTTACTTTTCTCGGTGCCGATACGGGCGTACCACTGCGCGCCGTGCAAAATAATAGGGCAAATATTGGCGAAGGTTTCTACGTTATTGATCAGCGTAGGTTGACCCCAGAGGCCCTTAGTCGCCGGATAGGGAGGTCGGGGCCGCGGTTCGCCGCGCTTCCCCTCAATAGAAGCGATAAGGGCAGTTTCCTCGCCGCAGACAAAAGCTCCCGCGCCAACGCGAATCTCTAGGTCAAACCTAAAGCCCGTCCCAAAGATATTATCCCCTATGAATCCGTAGTCACGCGCCTGGTTGATAGCATGCTGCAGTCTTTTTACGGCTAGGGGATACTCGGCGCGCACGTAAACATACCCTTGGCTGGCACCCACGGCGTAACCGGCAATAGCCATCGCTTCGATCACGGTATGAGGGTCTCCCTCAAGGATGCTGCGGTCCATAAAGGCGCCGGGGTCACCTTCATCAGCGTTACAAACCACGTACTTGACGGGTGAGTGAGCCTGTGCCGTGAATTGCCACTTAAGGCCCGTGGGAAAGCCTGCGCCGCCCCGGCCGCGCAACTCAGAAGCCTTAATCGTAGCAATAACTTCTTCGCGGCTCCATGCGGTCAGCACGCGCGCTAAAGCCTCGTACCCGTCGCGTGCAATATACTCCTCGATGGCTTCTGGATTAATTACACCGGTGTTGCGCAGCGCGACTCGCAATTGACGATTAAAAAACTCCATCTCACCGTAGGTCTGTACGATTTGACTGGTCAGTGGGTCCCTGTATAAAAGGCGTTGCACGATTCTACCTTTTAGTAAATGCTCATGGGCGATTTCCTTCGCGTCTGTGGGGGTAACATTACGATAAAAAATTCCTTCCGGGTACACGACCAGTACCGGCCCCAAGTCACAGGTGCCGATGCATCCCGTCTCAATCACTTTAATTTCTCTGTCCAGCCCTAATTGAGCAATTTCATCTATTAATGCTGCTTCCGTAGACAAGCACCCTGAAGACACGCACCCCGCCCCTGCACACACCAACACATGTGATCTAAACAGATTCACGTCTACTCCTCCTAGTTGCGCGTAACCCAAGCTTCTATTACTCGCCCGGCCTCCACGTGTTCACACACGATGCGCCTAGCTTTCTCGGCATTAACATGTGCATACAGCGTTCGCCCTCCGTGAGCGTTAACTTCCACGAGAGGTTCGCGCTCGCACAGCCCCATGCATCCCACCGGCGTCACCGATACGCCTGTTAACCCACGCGCGGCAACCTCCTGCATCATGGCATTGAGTGTCTCTCGCGCACCCGCAGCAATGCCGCAAGTGCCCATTGCTACGACTATTCTCACTTCCTGCTCTCCCTCACGAAGCTTAGTCATGTCGCGTACTTGCTCCCGTAGCTTCCTTAACTCATCAACCGTTTTCACTGTTCTCCCCCCACTTGCTTCTCATGTTCCTCAATATAGGCTCGCAGCCACTGAATGATGCGCGGATGCCTAATCTCATCCCCACACAACCGCTTGATCTCTTTGCTCTCCAGCACAAACACCCTTCCGTCCACTTCATGCCGATAATGGATATCGACATGATACACGGCGAACACCGCTGCTAAGGTGTCGGCCATGCTCCCCAATGGGGCGCGGTCAATGTGATCTAGCACAAAACTTGCCACCACCACCGCCCCTTGCCCCGGGGACGACTCGATAGTAAAGGAGCCGTTGCACTGCTCAGCCGCAGCCTTTAACAAGGGAATACCTAGGCCCACCTTGCGCGTGTTGCGCGTAGTGAAGAATGGGTCGGTCACCGCGGCGACTGTCGCTTGGTCCATGCCTCTGCCGTTATCGCTGATCTTTACCGTCAAGCGATTTTCCCGCCTGCACTCGGTGATGGCAATGGAAATCTCCGAAGCCCCTGCTTCCACGCAGTTCTGCACCAAATCAAGAATGTGTAGAGATAGCTCTTCCATAGTTAGTACTTGGCCAGAACCTCTTTGACTTTCTCTACCTGCAGGCGCCCGTAAACGTCCTCGTTGATAGTAATTACCGGCGCCAATCCACACGCGCCGATACAACGGGTGACTTCAAGCGTAAACTTGCCGTCGGGAGTCGTGTCGTTTACCTTGATACTGAGCTCCTTTTCGAGTTCGGTAAGAACTTGCGCCGCACCGCGCACGTAACAGGCTGTGCCAAGACATACTCCGATTTTGAACTGACCGCGCGGCTTAAGCGAGAACAAAGAGTAAAACGTCGTTACTCCATAGACCTCGCTTAGCGGCACGTTGAGCGCTTCTGCCACTCTCTCCTGCACTTCTTCCGAGACAAAGCCAAAGATGTCTTGTGCTGCGTGCAACACCTGAATGAGCGCGCCGGCATTACCGCGATGAGCGTTGAGAATGTCCTCTAGGATTTCCCAGCGCGGATCGAGTTCGGCATTAGCGCCACATTTACAAACTGACATTTCGCTACCTCCCTAACTTTTATGGTGATGTATTTCACTAGATGCATGTGCGTGTTGCCTGAGCATACAATAATCCACGGCGCCGCTTCGTGCCCTTCGTGGATAGTACCTAAGAATTAGAACTTACGCAACGCTTCGATAACGCCTTCTGGCGATAATTGTGTTACATCGAGTTTCCATGGGGTACTTCCGGCTAGAGCGGAGAGGTTGTGTGCGTCGGAGTTAGTTATAAAGGGATAGCTGCGCGTTGACGGAGGCTGCCTGCCTCGCTTTGACACTTCCACGACACGAATGCCTAGGTGATCCGGCACAAAGCCAAGTTGCACGGCCATGCCGTAAGTCTTATCCACGTGTGCCGGTATGACTACGCCGCCTTGCCGCATGGCCTCATGACAGATTTCATCCACGCTGAGTGAGGTCGGCGAGAGGAGCAGTTTCTCTTCCCAGCCAATGACCTGACTATTCGCGTCAAATAAATGCTGCTGCCCAAAAATATCAGCTTCGCACAGCCGATTGGGCAGAGCATCAAACACGTATCGACCAAAACTCTCCGCCAAAGCAATATTAGCAAAGAGGCACAAGATATGCACGTCCTCGCGCGACCAGACTTCAAGCCCCGGCACCACTACCAACCGATCTTGCGCCGCCTCAGCCACCGCGCGAGAGTTACGCACGCTGTTGTGGTCCGTGACGGCAATCACCTCTGCTCCCACCAAGAGAGCCATGTTGACGATATTTTTCGGCGTCATCTCCCCTGATGCACACGGGGACAGCGCGCTGTGAATATGCAGGTCACAACTTACCTTAGGCACGGCGACACCCGCCAATACCTAAGGCATACATTTGCCCTACAAGCTCAAAGGCCGTACCCTTGCTATACAGCAAGACTACATCTTCGGCTTGAGCTTTACTGACTAGCTCAGAGCTCGGTTCGGGGCAGCTTACCAATACCACCGCCGCCAGCCCTAACAGAGCTGCCACCGCAATGACGTTGCGATGCGATTGCCGCGTCACCCAGATACAGTCATGGGTGCCATGCGCCAAGACGTCGCTCAGCATATCGGAAACGTAACCGCCGGACACCTCGCGCGTCAAGTGCTCTTCGCCGCACAAAACGCGTAAGTCCAAAGCATCCACCATCGCCCTGAGATTCATCGTCATCAGCCTCTCCTTCACAACTAATCTCCGCATATACTTCAGACATAGAAAGCGCCCCTGTCAGCTGTGAGTGGCCTTGCCCCACAGGCTGAACAAATGTTTGCACCTTGCAAGTGCTTGGCCACGGCCGAAAAACCATGTGACCTTTGCACTTATCTTCGTGCAATTTGACGGAATGAAAGCATGTCACATCTCTGCCCCCAATCACTAAGCGCGATTGGTAAAGTACATGTACACAACTGTGCCCTCGCCCAACACCGTCTTGATCTCGAGCCCATCGGCATTGCGTCGCATGTTCGGCAGCCCCATGCCTGCGCCAAAGCCAAGTGCGCGTACGTGGTCGGGAGCAGTTGAGTAACCTTCCTGCATAGCTAGCTCTACATCAGGAATACCCGGCCCTTGGTCCTCGGCCCATACTTCAACCTTGACGGGGCTGACCTTGGCTTTAAGCACACCGCTATAAGCATGAATGACCACATTAAGCTCAGCTTCGTAAGCCGCCACAGCAATTCGTCGGGCTAGGGCGGGAGCCAGACCTATCTGCTGCAAAACCCGTTTCAGGCGCGAGGCTCCGTCACCGGCTTGGCTGAAGTCGCCGCCCACTATTTGGTACGCCACCTCAAGCACTGCCTGTTCCGCCATGTGCTGACCTCCTCGCCATTCAATCTGTATCACGTCAATTATACATCAAGTGCTGACCTTGTACTTAGGTTTCGCTGAATGTCTCACTTCATCGGTTCTGATCCCCACATCCCCTTTCTAGTAATGCTGCCCGTGCTTCCGATACGGTATAAAGTGAACCAGCCACAAGTATGGTCTCTCCTCTCTGCGCGCCGACGG
>DBBC01000098.1 GCA_002292025.1 Firmicutes bacterium UBA994 | reverse complement strand
GCATATTGCCGTGAACTAAGGTATAATATACTTGCCGATGTGCAAACATAATTTTTTGGGGAGGATTTGCTTTGCGAAAAATCATTATTTTTGTGGCGCTGGTTGTACTCTTGCTGCCGCTCGCGCAGTTGGGTGAGGTGTCTGCTCATGGACATGCGCATCCCATCAGAATTACTCTGAACGGACAATTTCTGGCTACTGATGTGGCCCCGGTCATTCGCAATGGCCGTACACTTGTACCGTTCCGCGCCATTTTCGAAGCGTTAGGCGCGAGGGTCACTTGGGACGAGGCTACTAACACTGTGGCCGGGTACAGAGGGCGTCAGGCCATTATCTTGGAGTTAGGCAGTAGGACCGCATGGGTCAACGGCCCGCAGGTCACTCTCGAGGTTGCACCGGAGGCAATCGCGGGGCGCACCATGGTGCCGCTGCGTTTTGTGGCCGAGCGACTGGGAGCCGAGGTGTCCTGGGTTGACGCTACACGCACAGTAGTCATTAACGCAACCTTGCCTGTCTTGCCGGCCGTAGGCGGGACGATTCGGCACGGGCGCATTGCCGATGCCACGATCCTCAATCCCATACTAGCCACAGACGTAGACTCGAACTTCACTTTAGCCCGCACCAACGTGGGCTTAATACGCCGCGATGAAAATGGCGAGCTGATTAACGCCCTAGCCGATAGGTGGCAGTGGAACGCACAGAATCGCACTTTCCGTTTTTGGCTGCGGCCGGGGCTGTTGTGGCACGACGGACGCCCTGTGACGGCTCGCGATGTGGAATTCACGCTTAACGCTATCTTGCACCCGGAATACACCGGACGCATCGCCGCTAACTTTGCATCGGTGTCTAAGATTACTGTGGTAAGTGACCATATCGTGGACATCACTCTGTCCACCGAAGACGCCACATTACTTGGACGCATGACCATCGGGCTTATCCCCCAGCATATTTTCGCTGGTACAGCTATTCGTGACATGGCCGCACATGCCTTTAGCACCCATCCTATCGGTGCGGGTCCGTACAAGTTTGTCAGATGGGTGCGCGGCCAGTTTATTGAGCTTGTGCGCAATCCTCACTGGCATTTGGACGGTCCCTTTATCGAGAACGTCGTGATTCGGCCCTTCCCGGACTCACATGTGTTGCACGCCGCATGGGAAGCAGGCGATATTGACTGGGGTGCCGCTGTTCCGAGCGACCTTATCCCCACAGTGCTTGCCAACATGCGTGACCGGGCTAGGTTCTTTGACATACCGGCCATATTCGGTTATGACTATATCGGCCTAAACATGAACCATTCTATATTGGCTGATCTGCGCGTGCGACAAGCTCTAATATACGGCATTGACCGTCCGGCCATCGTGCGGACCATATTTGACGGACGTGCTGACGTAGTACACGGTCACCTCGTACCTTCGCATTGGGCGCACAACCCGAATCTATATACCTATCCCCATAACCGCCTAAAGGCGATTGACCTGCTGCGTCAAGCTGGCTTTACAACCGTAGGCCGCGACGGCATTCGCACTAATGCCGCAGGGCAGCGCCTTTCCTTCCGCTTCCTGATCCGTACTGGTATCCCGGAGCGGCATGACACGCTGGCCATGTTGCAGGCCTACTGGCGACTGCTGGGCATCGAGATTGTCCCCGAGGTGTTGGAGTGGTCGGTGTTAATCGGCAGGCTTAACACCGCCAATTTTGATATGACGATCATGGGTTGGAGCTTTGCCGAAGATCCTGATTCGTTTAATATCTTCCATTCCAGCCGCGGCCTCGATCCGGCGACCGGTCGCAACGCAGGCATGAACAGCGGGCAGTTAAGAGACGCCGAAGTCGACCGCCTGATTATGCTGGGCCGAGCCACCATGGATGAAGCTGCACGCATACCCATCTATCATCAGCTGGACGTGCGCTTGAACCAAATCTTGCCCTATGTGTTTCTGCACTCCCGTAATGGTGTGGTCGGCGTTCATAACCGCATTCAGGGCGGCGTGGTAGGCGCACGCGGCCTGACATTCCCCGAAACTTTGTTTATCGCACCGGGGCGGTAAGTGAAAAACAAAGAATAAAAGACAAAGAGGGCTGTCCCCGCGCAGGCGAGGACAGCCCTTTTACTAATCCGCTAGATGACAATGCCGAGGAAATATGCTGCGACCGCAAAGTAAATCAAGAGACCGACAACGTCAACCATGGTCGTGATAAAGGGGCTGGAGAGAATAGCGGGGTCAATCTTGATGGCTCTTAGCACCAGAGGGAGCAACCCGCCGGTCAGTACCGCCAATAAAATCACCAAAAGAAGAGACAACGACACGGTCAAAGCCAGGGTAATCGGTTCGCCTATCATTACCGCGCGGATGTAGCCAATTAGTCCGATGGTAGCACCGAGCATCAGGCCCATGGTCAGTTCGGTACGGGCAATTTTTAGCCAGTGCCGGTAGTTGATCTCCCCCACAGCCATGCCGCGAATGACGAGGGTTGCAGCTTGGGTGCCGGCATTGCCCCCGGCGGCGATCAGCATTGGGATAAAGAAGGTTAGAGCAACCATAGTCTCGAGGACGACTTCATAGCGTTCCATAATCGCGCTGGTCATGACCAACAGAAGTGCTAATCCTGCCAACCACCCGACGCGTTTCTTGTACATGGAAAGCAGGGGGACACTCAGATATGGTTCTTCCAGCGGCTGACTGCCGCCCAGCATGGCGATGTCTTCCGAGGCCTCTTCGCTAAGGACATCCAGCACATCGTCAATAGTGACGAGGCCCAGAATGACACACTGCTCATTTACTACCGGTAAAGCAAGAAAATCGTACTTGCTGAGCAGCCGCGCCACTTCCTCTTGGTCTGTCATGGGGGATACAGTGATAACGTTGTCTTCCATGATTTCCTGCAGGGGTGAGGTTGGTGACGCCAGAATAAGCTCGCGCAAGCTCACCACGCCGACAAACTTATCTTGCAGCGTCACATACACGTAATACACACTTTCATTCGTGGAAGCATTGGCGCGAATGGCGGCGATAGCCTCGTCTACCGTGTGGTGTTGTTCGAGCGCGATAAACTCTTTAATCATTAAACCGCCGGCAGTGTTTTCCGGATACACCAAGAGCTCGCGTATCTCCTGCGCGTCCTTAGCCGGCATAAGGCTCAGAACTGCCCGGGCCTGCTCAGGGGGCAGTTCGCCCACAAAGTCGGCCAGATTGTCAGAATACATCTCACCCAGTATCTGTTTGGCACGCTCTGGCCCCAGTGCGTTAAGCAAAGGCTTCTGGTCGCGCGGTTCGAGGTGCTCAAACACGCGTGCGCCTAAGTCAGAGGAAAGATGATTAAAGATGGACACTCTATCTTCGGCATCCAGCAGCGTAATAATCTCCGCAACGTCTGCAGGCAAAAAATCGGCCAGTAAGGTGTCCAGTTCAGGCGAGGCGATCAGGCTCTTAATCTGCGCGAGTGTAGTCTGTTGCTTCCATGCCAATAGTAACCCTCCTCATTTAATCTCAGAGGGTCCGTCGCCGCAAGTAGCGGCTAGTGGACCTCCGGGGTCGCCGGCTTCATCACGCTTACCACCGTCTCCGTCCACACAACCACCACCTTTCACTTGTTTTAGTATAACACCCACCCGCTGCGTTCGGCTAGACAAGAGACAAGCCGTGTGATAAAAATATGTATACGACAGGAGGACTATCTGTGCACATACTTGTCACTAATGACGACGGTATTTTTGCCCCGGGCATTCGAGCTCTGTCCGCTGCGCTGTCTCATCTAGGTGAGGTCACTATCGTCGCGCCAGATCGCGAGCGCAGCGCTACCGGACATGCCATTACCGTCCACTCTCCGCTGCGTGTCAAGCACATCACCGGGCTCCCGGCCTCCGCCGCTTATGCTGTGAACGGAACGCCAGCCGATTGCGTTAAGCTTGCGCTGGAAGGTCTAAAGATTGAAAAGCCGGACTTAGTAGTATCCGGTGTTAATCGTGGGGCCAACTTAGGGACGGATGTGCTCTATTCCGGTACGGTTTCGGCGGCGATTGAAGCTGCGCTGCTCGGGTTACCTGCCATAGCCGTTTCCCTTGCTGATTTTCGCGAGACTGACTATGAAGGCGCCGCAGATTTTGCGGCGCAGATAGCGGGGCGGTGGCGCAATAGGTGCCTTCCGCCCGACACCCTGCTCAATGTCAACTGGCCGCGTGAAAAGGCGCGTGGCGTGAAGATTACGTTTCTCGGGCAGCGAAAATACGAGAACAAGTTTGATTTACGCACTGACCCTTGGGGGCGCGAGTATTACTGGCTCGGCGGGGCCGTAGTGAACGACGAGACGCCGGAAAGCGATGTGTGGGCCATTGAAAACGGCTACGCATCCGTAACACCCATTCACTTTGACCTTACCAATTATCGCCTGATGGCAGAAGTAGAGAGCTGGAAAATCGACCTAGCGTAGCACAAGCTCGGCAGTCCGCGGGAAACTTACCGCGGACTGCTTATATTTCGAGAGCAGGAAGTTTGCGATCGACGTCGAAAACAAAGCGGGGAGCATTGACAAACAAGAAGGAGGGGGTACTCTGGACACCAAGGAGTTTCTTAAGCGGATGGTCGAAGCAACAGGGGTCTCAGGCTATGAAGGTTCGGTGGGCAAAGTCATTCATGAGGTCTTTGCCGCACAGACAGATCAAGTCACCACCGACACGCTGGGCAATGTCATATCATTGAAGCGGGGAGAGGGTGAAAACAGGGCCAAAGTCATGTTGGCGGCGCACATGGACGAGATTGGCCTAATGGTCACTAAAATCGAAGAGAAGGGGTTTCTGCGCTTTATATCCATTGGCGGAGTAGATCAGCGCACCTTAGTCGCACAAGAAGTGAGGGTGCACGGGCGACGTGACCTAATCGGGGTCATCGGCATGAAGCCGCCGCATCTGCTAACCCCCGAGGACGCCGACAAGGCCATTAAAATGGAGGATATGGTCATTGACTTAGGGCTGACCGAGGAAGAGGTCAAGGCAGTAGTGGCAGTGGGGGACTTAGTTACAGTTAACCGCAATCTTATCCCGCTCAGCGGCGATTTTGTGGCGGCTAAAGCTTTAGATGACCGCGCTGCGGTGGCAGCCATCTACCATTGTCTGAGCGAGCTGTGTCGCATGCGCCACACTGCTGATGTCTACGCCGTGGCCACTGTGCAAGAGGAAGTAGGCTCGCGCGGAGCGCTGGTAAGCGCCTATCATGTTCAGCCCGACATAGGTATCGCCATTGATGTTTGCCATGGCGAGATGCCGGGCGTCCCGGAACAGTATACCGCCCCGCTCGGGAAGGGGCCCAGCGTGGCGCTAGGCGCAAATATTCACCCCAAGGTCTATGAGAGGTTAACAGAACTGGCCAAGGAACATAACATTCCTTTTGCGATTGACCCCATCCCCGGCCCTACAGGTACAGACGCATGGACAATGCAAGTCACCCGCGCCGGCATCCCTACCGGGTTGGTGTCGATACCGCTGCGGTACATGCATACCTCCGTGGAAACACTGTCCATAAACGATATTAAGCTTACCGGCCGTCTTTTGGCGTACTTTGTGGCCAGCGTCGACCGTAAGTTTGTGGAGGGGCTGCTATGCTACTAAAGAGACTTTCGGAGGCCTTTGGCCCCTCGGGGTACGAGGGCGAGGTGCGAGATCTGTTAACCCAAGAACTTGAGACCTGTGTGAGCAACTGGCGGCGCGATGCGCTGGGTAATCTCATTGCCGTCAAAACGGGCACGCGTGGTCCAAAGGTAATGCTAGCCGCGCATATGGATGAGTGCGGACTGATGATTTCCTTTATTGACAAGTCAGGCTTGTTGCGTTTTCGCAAGGTGGGGGGTCTCGACGACCGCATCTTAGTGTCAAAGCATGTTGTCATCGGCAGCAAGCGTGTGGCGGGAGTAATCGGCGCGAAAGCCATTCATTTGCAGAAACCTGCAGAGCGTAACCAAGTAATATCCCTTAACGACCTCTACATCGATATCGGAGCCAAGAGCAAGGAAGAGGCCGAAAAGATGGTCAAACTTGGAGACTACGCGGTGTTTGCCACAGAGTTTGGTTATCTTAGTGATACTGCTGTTAAAGGCAAGTCCTTCGACGACCGTGCAGGCTGCGCCGTGTTGGCGGAAGTACTGCGGGAGGACTACGCATTTACGCTCTATGGTGCTTTTACCGTACAGGAGGAGATTGGGCTGCGCGGCGCAGGAGTGGCAGCTTACGCGCTGGAACCGGATTTCGCCGTGGTGCTGGAGGGAACAACTTGCAACGACGTGCCCGGCAGCGAAGAGCATGGTTACAGCACCACTATGGGAGGGGGACCGGCTATCACGGTCATGGACGCTTCGGTAGTCTCAGACAGACGATTGGTCGGAGAACTAGAGCGTCTGGCGCGTGAAAACAACATCCCCGTGCAGTATAAACGATCCATTACAGGGGGCAGCGATGCCGGGCGCATTAACCAAACTAAGGGAGGCATTCCTGTAGTAGTCGTTTCCGTGCCCTGCAGGTACATCCACTCGCCCGTGTCCATGCTCAGCCTGCGCGATTTTGATCATACCATACAATTGATTAAACTATTCCTCAGAAGCGTTGAAGGGGGATTTATGCTATGAAGGAACTCATCAAGCAGGTTGTCGAGTGCTACGGTCCGGCGGGGAACGAAAAAGCGATAAGGGAGCTTATCACGAGCCTAGTTTCACCTTTTGTGGACGAAATACGCACAGATAGCCTAGGGAACTTAATTGCGCTTAAGCGCGGCGGAGAGAAGAAGGTCATGTTCGCCGCGCATATGGATGAAATCGGGGTAATCGTGACTCACGTGGATAAGCATGGCTTCTTGCGTTTTTATCCTGTAGGCGGCATTGCTCCGCTGACCATGCTTGGCAACCGGATAGTCTTTGCGGACGGCACCACAGGCGTTGTCGGCTGCGAAAAACTAGAAGCGCAAAAAGACTTAACTTTAAACAAAATGTTCATCGATATTGGCGCAAGTACCAAGGAAGAAGCCGAAGCTAAAGTTCGCATCGGCGACTTAGGGGCTGTGTCGCGAGAATTCGTTGACCTAGGACAGCGATTGGTTTCTAAAGCTATGGATGCGCGTATAGCTTGTGCCATCCTGATCGAAGCGCTCAAAACAGTCACTAATCCTGCCGCAGATATTTACGCCGTATTCACTACGCAAGAAGAGTTGGGTCTCAGAGGGGCTAGAGTGGCCGCTTATAGCGTTTCCCCTGATGTCGGTATCGCTCTGGACGTAACGCGCACAGGCGATACGCCGACCTCTATTACCATGGATGTGTCGCTGGGTAAGGGTCCGGCCGTCAAGATTCGCGATTCTAGTGTGCTGTGCACCCCTGCCGTACGGCGGTTTATGGAGCAGGTGGCCAAGGACAATAATATACCTTATCAGCTGGAAGTGTTAGAGACAGGCGGGACAGATGCCGGCGCCATTCAACTCACACAGGGCGGTATCCCGGCCGGGGTGATGTCCATTCCGTGCCGTTATATTCACACCGCCAGCGAAATGGTGGATTACGCGGATGTTCTGCACGGGGTAAAGCTGGTAAAGGCCTTAATGGAAACAAGATACACCGGGTAGGCGTGGACTGCCCATTTCTCGTTATGGGGCAGCTCTGTTTTTGCGTGCGCAAGAGGAAGAGTGCACATGGGTAGAGAATAATACCGCGCAGTGTGTGCTAAATTTAAGACATCTGTGAGAGGGGTGCCCCATGGAATTAAAAGAAGAGGGAAAGAAGGTTGTGTTTCGCGTTGCTCTCCCCAAAGTAGTGGCGCTATGCTTAGTGTTTCTCGTAATTGGCCTCTTCCTAGGGGCGACCAGTCAGTTTGTCATGAGTCCGGTCGGAGCCGCTGTTTTATCGCGCCTAGGTTTGCCGGTTGACCCGAATGTAGCTCGCCTGCTGGCTGTGCAGAACTTAGTCTTGGACAACCACCTTAACCCCAATCTTGACCCCTCCGAGATGATGGAAAACGCGGTGCGGGGGTTGCTCAGTCGTGTCGACGGCGGGCTTACGCGCTACGAAAACCCCGAGGAAGCTAGGCGCACCGCCGAACGTGCAGCCGGTGAGTTTACCGGCATTGGCGTTATTGTGCGTATGGTGGAAGAACAGGTACAAATCGAAACCGTCTTTCGGGGCGCGCCCGCACAAGGAGCGGGGCTGCTCCCGCGTGACATAATTGTCGCGGTGAATGACCAGACTTTGCGCGGTCTAACCCTGCATGAGGTAACAGACCGTATTAAGGGACCGGCCGGAACAAACGTGACGCTGACCGTCTTTAGACCCGCACTCGGGAGAACTCTGAACGTAACTATAACGCGGGCACGCATCGTTGTGCCTATGGCTTCGTACAAGATCAAGGAACCCGGCATTGCGCATGTCATACTTACGCAGTTTACCACTACCGCCACGGAACAAATGCGTCAGACGCTGACCTCCCTCGAACAGCAAGGGATCAAACATTTACTCTTAGATCTGAGGTTTAACCCTGGCGGGCTCACCCATGTAGCCGAGGATATTGCCAGCTTCTTTCTTGGTCCGGACCAAGTAGTGTATCAGACGATTGACCGCGAGGGTACCGTACGGCAAGCGAAAACAAGAGGGCAACGTATCTACACCGGGCGCATCACGGTACTCATTAACCAAGGCAGCGCGTCCGCTTCCGAACTACTTACCGGTGCATTGCGTGATCACCTTGGCTCTACAGTGCTTGGGGTCACCAGCTTTGGCAAAGGCACCATCCAGCACGGCTATCCTCTGGGCGATGGCTCGCGGGTGTGGATTACCGTGCAAGGTTACAAGACCCCATCCGGCATCATTATTGACGGAGCGGGGATTAAAGCCGACGTAATCATTGAGCAGCCCGACCCAGCCTCCCCAGACGATACGCAACTGGCGCGCGCATTAGAGCATATTAGAACGCATCTAATGCTCCCGTAGGACTTAAGTGAAAGAAGTGCATGCAATGTGAGCAGTCAATTTTTACTGATGGTTGCTGTTGCGTACTTACTTGGCGCATTTCCTACGGCATACGTTGTCGGCAGGCTGCGTAATATTGACATCACTAAACATGGGAGCGGGAACATCGGCGGCACTAATGCCATGCGCGTGATGGGAGCAACCTTAGGCGTGACGGTGCTGGTGGTTGACATGCTAAAAGCTGCGCTGCCCACCTATGTGGCAGCGCAGTTGTTGCCGCTTGATTCTTGGCAGGTCCTGACAGTCGCTCTGGCTACGGTTATCGGACACAATTGGTCGGTGTACATTGGGTTTCGGGGAGGGAAGGGCATTGCCTGCACTATTGGCGTATGCGCCGTGCTCTTCCCTACTGTACTGCTTGCCAGTTTTGCTGTATTTGCGCTGACTATTGCCGTCACCAAGTACGTTTCCCTCAGCTCTCTGCTGATGATGACCTCCATGCCCCTACTCCTCAAGCTGTGGAATTATCGCGTGGAGCACATTTGGTTTGCGCTCGGCCTTCTCGTGATTGGGATTTACAGGCATCGCGCGAATATCAAGCGAATCCTAGCGGGCACAGAAAATAAGGTTGGGGGCAAAAAAAACTAACTAATGGCAGGGGCAGAGGGACTCGAACCCACAACCAACGGTTTTGGAGACCGCTACTCTACCAATTGAGCTATACCCCTGCGTCAAAACGATTGTACGCGAGTTTGAGAACTCAGTCAAGCACAATCGCGACAGCATCCTTTATTAGTCGGTTTGATAACTCGTCGCAATTTTGCAACTTTACTCTTGACACAAGTTCGTGGGTGTATTACAGTGACATACAACATTATAAAGACATGTAGCGCCGCGGCGCGATATCCGTGTGCTGACAGGCGCGGACGGGGGAGGTAGAGATTTTGGGGAACCAGGGGCGGGAGTTTAAGTTCCTGAATGCCTTGCACGCATCCATTGAAGCAATACTACTATGGTTGGTTTACCCTCTTATCGTCGTTATGGTGGCGGACATTGTGGCTCGGTATTTTTTCCTGAGCCCGCTGCAGTGGGCGCGAGACGTATCAATTTGGTTGTTTGCTGTTCCGTTTATGCTCACTGTGGCCCACTACTACAACCAGAGACTGCACATCTCCGCTGAGGACCTCGTCTACCGCTTTCATTTGAAAGACTCACAGCGGGCCGCTATCGACCTCGTCCACAATCTGATCCTCTTGTCCGTAGCCGGGTTTCTTTTTTGGCCCGCAGTGGAAGCCGTCCTCAGATCCATGCGTTTAGGAGAGCTTTCCGGCCTGACCACGTGGCGGCCGCTGTTATGGCCGTTTCGT
>DBBC01000151.1 GCA_002292025.1 Firmicutes bacterium UBA994 | reverse complement strand
ATCAACTTTTAAGGTTATCAGTTTCATTTCTAACCTCCTTCACATGACTTGTTAATCAATTACATCACAGCGGACGCAACGGGCTGCTTCGGCCACTGCTTGTTCTAGAGTATAGCCTAGCTCGAGCTCATGGAAGCCCTCAACATGGCGAAACGGCATTTGCTGTCGCGGGGTTTCTTCTTCTAGTATGGCCCCGATAATTTTTCGTTCTATGGTTCTCGGTTCGACGACAACGCCGTCGCCGCCTAGGTATTTATCGATGGATTGGGCTGCTTTCTTTCCCGCCGCTATGGCGGCAATCAAGGTATCCGGTCCGGTAACGCAATCGCCGCCAGAAAAAACGCTAGGGATGTTAGTGGCTAAAGTTTCTGGGTCTACCAAGACCATGTCCCCTTTTCCCACTTTAAGCCCTGTCCCCAGAACGACAGTTTCTGGCATCTGACCAACCGCTACGATGATTACATCAGCCGCTACGGTAAACTCTGACCCGGCCAGCGGCTCTGGGCGGCGCCGTCCGCTACGGTCGAATGCTCCTAATTCCATTTTAGTTAAAGTCAGCCCCTTAACGCGGCCGTCTGCACCTGTAATAGCTACCGGTGCAACGAGCAAGTTTAGCTCAATCCCTTCCTTCTCCATTTCAACAATCTCCTCAGGCATGGCTGGCATCTCTTCTTTTGTTCGCCTATAGTATAGAGAGACAACCTTAGCCCCTAGGCGCAACGCGCTGCGGGCTGCGTCGGACGCCACATTGCCACCACCGATAACCGCGACCCTCTTACCGTCGAGATCAGGCGCTTTACCTAGGTTCATGCCGCGCAAAAACGCGATCCCGGACAGGACTCCGTTCAAATTTTCTCCAGGGAGGCCCAAAACTTGGTCTCTATGGGCACCAATCCCTAGGAAGATAGCGTGGTAATCCGACAAAAGCTGTGACAGGGGGATATCTTTGCCGATCATTATACCGGTTTTGAGCTCCACACCCATACGTCTAATCACCGCGATCTCCTGGTTTAATACAACTTTCGGCAGTCTGTACTCCGGGATACCCACCGCCATCATGCCACCTAAGACAGGCAGGCTCTCAAAGACTGTTACCTGATAGCCCTTTTTCGCTAGGTAGAATGCCGCCGATAGCCCTGCTGGTCCGGAACCGACCACCGCGACTCGAAGATCTTTGGTCTTTTCAGTTGCTGGAACAGGGAATCCTCCGTTTTGCAGCAGGTAATCTCCGGTAAACCGCTTCAAGGCCCTGATGGCCAGAGCATCATCCAGCTGAGTACGTCTGCACTTCCCCTCACAAGGGTGATGGCAAACCCGGCCGCAAACAAGCGGGAAGGGGTTGTCCACCTGAACAGTTCTGTAGGCTGCGGCAAAATCATGGTTTTTGATGAAGTCAATATAAACCGGCACATCAACACCTACCGGACAGGTATTTTGACAAGGTGAGATGAAGAGGTTAGCACAGACGGAAGCCGAGCAGTGCTTGTCCTTGATATGCGCTTCATATTCATGACGGAAATAGCGCAAGGTGCTGAGCACTGGGTTAGGCGCTGTCTGCCCCAGCCCGCACAGTGCTGAAACCTTAATGCCTTCTGCCAACTCTACTAAAAGGTCCAAGTCTGCCATTGTTCCCTCACCGGAGGTTATTCTCCTTAATATCTCCAGCATGCGTTTGGTGCCAAGCCTACAGGGAGCACATTTACCGCAAGACTCGTCCTGAACAAACTCAAGGAAAAATTTGGCTAGGTCTACCATGCAGGTATCTTCGTCCATCACGATTAGCCCACCTGAGCCCATAATCGTTCCAAGCTCCTGCAAGGAATCGTAATCTATAGCCGTATTCAAATATTCTTTAGGGACACAGCCTCCGGAAGGACCGCCAGTTTGAGCGGCCTTGAACTTCTTGCCGTGTGGGATGCCTCCGCCGATATCGTAAATAATCCGCCCTAAAGGCATGCCCATTGGCACTTCCACAAGGCCGTTATTATTGACCTTTCCGGCTAGGGCAAAAACCTTAGTTCCTTTGCTTTTCTCGGTACCGATAGAAGCGAACCATCCCCACCCGTTGCGAATGATGTGGGCAATATTGCTAAAAGTCTCCACGTTGTTAATAACCGTAGGTTTGCCCCATAAACCAGAAACAGCTGGAAATGGGGGCCGTGGCCGCGGTTCTCCGCGACATCCCTCAACCGAAGTAAGCAAGGCCGTTTCTTCACCGCAAACAAAGGCACCGGCACCAAGGCGAACCTCGATGTCAAAGTTATATCCCGAATCGAAAATATTTCTTCCGAGTAACCCGTGAGAGCGGGCTTGCTCTAAGGCAATAAGCAGACGATGAACAGCGATGGGATATTCTGCCCTGACATAGACATAACCCTTGTCAGCACCCACGGCGTAACCAGCAAGTGCCATGCCCTCAACCACTGAATGGGGATCCCCTTCCAGTAGGCTTCGATCCATAAATGCTCCGGGATCGCCTTCGTCGCCGTTACAGACAATATACTTTTGCTGTTCGAGCGCTTTAGCGGCAAATTCCCATTTTAGTCCTGTTGGAAAGCCGCCGCCCCCTCTGCCCCTAAGCCCTGATTTTTTGACGCAATCAATCACTTCAGCGGGGGTCATCTTGGTTACTGCTTTAGCCAGCGCCTGGTACCCATCCCGGGCGATGTATTCTGCAATGGATTCTGGGTCAATTATCCCGCAGTTACGGAGCACTAGCCGTTGCTGATGCTTGAAAAAGTCGATTTTCTTCGCATCTACCACAGCTACTTGCTCTGTGGGCTCCCGGTATAATAGCCTTTCCAGCACGCGCCCTTTAATAAAATGCTCCTCCACCAGATCCTGGGCATCGTTAGGCTTGACCTGACAGTAAAAAGTTCCCTCTGGGTAAACGACTAAATTGGGGCCTAACTGGCAAAACCCTAAACATCCAGTGTCGACAACTTTGATCTCTTTGTCGAGCCCACGGCTGTTCAGTTCTGCGCTCAAGGCATCCCTAGTATGATGACTGCCCGCTAGAACGCACCCTGAGCCGGTACAAATAAGAATATGAGAACGATATAAAGCCATTCAGCTTCTCCTCCTATACTTAAAGCTTATTCACAACCCACTCGCCGATGACCAGTCCGTTTACGACATGCTGGGCTACAATTTGGCGTGCCTTGGAGGCGTCCACGTTGCCGTAAGTAACAGTGAGTTGACCCGACACTACCACATCCACTAGAGGTTCTTTGACACACAAGCCTATACAGCCGGTTTGAGTAACCGAAACATTGCTGATCTTCCTCTTGGCCAGTTCTTCAAGAAATGCCGCCACTACCTCTCTGGCGCCGGCGGCAATACCGCAAGTGGCCATACCTACCACTAACCGGACACTGTCCTTGCTCTCTCTTAAGTTCAACTCATCCAAAGTTCTCTGTCTTAATGCGTTTAAATCTTCCAAAGTTTTCAACTTCGTCCCTCCTATCTGAGGCTCCTTATACCTGCCTCAATGGTTTATTTCACGCTAATCAAGAGTTCCGGACGCTCCAACAGCCGCCCATCAAGCGAGAAGAATATTTGCATTTTTCCTCCGCTTCCGCCAGATTATGCAAAAAGTCCAACACGCAAAGCGATAACTCGTACATTTTATTCGCCGTATTGTGCCAGGATTTTAGGGATTCGCTCCTGTTTCAAGCGAGCGTGGACGTTCTTGTTTACAGTCATGACGGGCGATAAGCCACATGCGCCTAGACAGTAAACCACTTCCAGCGAAAAATTCCCGTCATTAGTGGTATCCCCTGGCTTAATGCCAAGCTCTTTTTCCAACGCGGTTAGAACTTTCGGGGCCCCCCGCACATAGCAAGCAGTCCCCTTGCAGACGGATACATTGTACTTTCCTTTAGGTTTTAATGAGAAAAAAGTGTAGAAGGTGATCACCCCGTAGACTTCACTTAGGGGAACTCCTAGGGTATCCGCAACCTTAACTTGAAGACCATAGGGTACAAACCCAAGAGTTGCTTGAATTTTGTGCAAAACGGTGATTAAGGCTGACTTTTGGCCGGCATACTGGGCTATAAATGGTTCTAACTCTTTATAGCTCTCTTCGAGACACTGGCATCCGAACGCTTCCATTGCTTAGATTCCTCCCTTAATCAACTCT
>DBBC01000039.1 GCA_002292025.1 Firmicutes bacterium UBA994 | reverse complement strand
GTGTGAACACCATGTCAGTGGACAGCTTAAACTCGCCCCCGAGCACGTCTCTGCCCGCGTACTGCGTCTCATGGGTAAACCTTCGCATGTTGTTTATCAGGCGTTTTTGCAGCGCTACCGGCTGACAAACGCCAGACTTGGGAAAAGGCAGTTTGTGGTACCCTACTTTATGTCCAGTCATCCGGGTAGCACTATCGTGGATGCCATCGAGCTGGCGGAGCACCTACGCGACGAACACTTGCGCCCCGAACAGGTACAGGACTTTATCCCCACCCCCGGCTCTCTCTCCACGGCCATGTACTACGCAGGGATTCACCCCTTCACCGGGGAGAAAGTACACGTAGCAAGAAGCCCAGCCGAGAAAAACGCGCAGCGCTCCTTACTGCAGTACTTTTTGCCTAAGAATTATGGCGCGGTGCGCAATGCGCTCCGGGCGGCCGGTAGGGATGACCTAATCGGATACGGATCAAAGTGTCTGGTGCCGCCAGAGCGTCCTACGGAAGCTTTACGTAGGAGCGACAATAAAGGAGGACGCCATGCAAATCGCGATGATTAGCCTAGGATGTGCCAAGAATCAAGTCGACGGCGAGCTGATGCAGGGGTTACTCTGCAAGCGGGGCGACACCTTAGTCACGGAACTCACGCAGGCTGACGTAGTCATCGTCAATACCTGCTGTTTTATTACTTCCGCCAAGGAAGAGTCTATCGATGCCGTTCTTCAGGCGGCGCGCCTTAAGCAAGGCCGATGCAAGGCTTTAGTGGTAACAGGATGTCTGTCACAGCGATATGCCGCGGAACTGATGGAAGAAATCCCTGAAATTGATGCCTTGGTGGGCACGGGTAGTTTCACGCGCATTGGAGAAATCATTGACCGGGCGGTATGCGGAGAGCGCGTTACCGCAGTGGACGCGGCGACTTACGACTATGCAGATGAGGTGGAGCGTAAGCTGACGGAAGCGCACAGCGTTTACGTGAAAGTAGCGGAGGGATGCGACAATCTCTGTTCCTACTGCGTCATTCCTCTGGTACGAGGGAAATACCGCAGCAGGCCCATGGAGAGTATTGTGCGCGAATGCGCGGCGTTAGTGCGCCGAGGCGCGCGGGAGATCAACCTGATCGCCCAAGACACCACACGTTATGGCTATGACATATACGGCGAGCACCGGCTGCCGGAGTTGCTGCGGGAACTGTCGCAGGTTGATGGCATCGCTTGGTTGCGCGTGCTGTACTGTTATCCCGACGGCTTTACATCGGAGTTAATTGAAACTATTGCCTCTCTACCGCGCGTGTGTAAGTACATCGATATACCGCTACAGCACATTAATCCGCGCATACTTTCGGCTATGAACCGCCGCGGTACACCTGCCGCGATACGAGCTTTGCTCAATGAACTACGCGCGCGTATTGACGATGTAACCATCCGCACTACATTTATTGTGGGGTTCCCGGGAGAAACGGAAGCAGAGTTTAGAGAGCTGCGCGATTTCGTAGCGGAAGGATGGTTTGACCATGTCGGCGTATTTAAGTACTCGCGCGAGGAAGGAACGCCAGCTGAGATTATGCCAGACCAAGTCAGTGAAACAGTAAAGGATCTCCGCTACCGCGAACTGATGACCTTGCAGCAAGGTGTTAGCCGCGCGAAGAATCAGCGCTTTGTGGGGCGGATAGTGGACGTATTGACGGAAGAATCTTGGCCTCAAGGTGCGGGGATTAAAGGGAGAGCCTGCAAGGACGCACCTTTAGTCGATGGGGCGGTTTACGTACGCGGTGTCACAGCGAGCAAAGGACGCATGATTCGTGCGCACATCGAGGAAGCGTTCGAGTATGATTTGCTGGGGGTGTCAGTCAGTGAATCTAGCCAATAAAATCACGCTGTCGAGAATTTTTCTCTTACCTGTGTTTTTGTTTTTCATCTTCGAACAAACGCCTTACGGCAAGCTTATTGCCGCAGCTATTTTTGTATTGGCAGCGGCGACAGACGGACTGGACGGATATGTGGCACGCAAGCAAAAGAGTGTCACCAATCTTGGGAAGCTGCTCGACCCGCTCGCCGATAAACTCCTTGTCATGTCGGCGCTCGTGTCTTTGGTGGCGATGGCGGCCCTACCAGCTTGGATTGCCATCGTCATCATCGGACGCGAGTTCGCGGTGACTGGGCTGCGCAGCATTGCCGTTGCCGAAGGCATAGTAATTGCCGCCAGTAGATTTGCCAAGATAAAAACCGTAACGCAAATTGTCGCCATCATCGCCATCATGGTGAACAACTATCCCTTTTCTTTGATAGGGTTCCCGTTTAAGGACATCGCACTCTTGACCGCCGTGTTCTTTACGATTGCGTCAGGCCTAGATTATTTCCGCAGTGCGAGCGACATTCTGAGCGAACGGCAACCAAGTGAAGTGACTAAGCTTTGACTGCGTTATACACCTTGGCGCGCGAAGCAGGTATTGAACTTTCTACACGGGGGCTGACCTTAGCCTTGGCTGAGTCTTGTACGGGCGGGCTGCTCGGTCACGCACTCACAGAAATGCCTGGTGCGTCGCGCTTTTTTTTGGGCGGAGTCACTTGTTATGCTAATGAGGCCAAGGTGAAACTTCTCTCGGTACGCAAGGAAACACTGCAGTGTTTTGGCGCGGTATCTTGGCAGTGTGCTGATGAGATGTTGTTTGGGGTCAGAACCCTTTTCGGCTCAGACGCCGCTATTGCCGTCACCGGTATCGCCGGTCCTGAGGGAGGAAGCAGTGAAAAGCCGGTGGGCACAGTTTTTATTGCCGTGAGCATACGGGACCGAAAACAGCTGAGGAGCATTCTCTTGGCTGGAGACCGCGCCGCTATCAAGCAGCAAGCGGCCTGTGCCGCCCTAGAGCAACTTCTTCTCCTGCTACATTGAAACTAAAAATTTTATTGCGAACAATTGTTCGTTAGTGTATACTGTTTGACAGAAACAAAAACAAAAGGTAACTACCCAGCCCGTTCAGAGATTAGTGTTCCTTGGTGGCGCTTCGTGTCCTTCGTGGATGGTAACTCTTTGAATACCGAGACGCCTGAGCAATCACAACAAAAGCAAAACCTTAGTGGCACTTAGTGTCTTTCGTGGATAGCAACTACAATTAATAAGGGGGACTTGGGGATGGAGAAGAAGAAAGCTCTGGAAATGGCCTTGCATCAAATTGAGAAGCAGTTCGGTAAGGGTTCCGTAATGCGACTCGGAGGAGACAGTGACAGAGCAGCATTAGAAGTTATCCGCACCGGCGCTATGTCGTTAGACATTGCTCTAGGCGTGGGCGGGGTGCCGCGCGGACGCATAGTAGAAGTCTATGGCCCCGAGTCTAGCGGTAAAACGACAGTGGCGCTGCATATCATTGCCGAAGCCCAGAAGAACGGCGGAATAGCGGCATTCATTGACGCTGAGCACGCATTAGATCCCGCCTATGCGCACAAAGTAGGGGTCAACCTAGATGATCTCTTAGTTTCGCAGCCCGATACGGGTGAACAGGCGCTGGAAATAGCCGAAGCCTTGGTGCGCAGTGGAGCTGTAGACGTTGTTGTTGTGGACTCAGTGGCAGCACTGGTCCCACGTGCCGAGATTGAAGGCGAAATGGGCGACGCGCACGTAGGTTTACAAGCGCGCTTAATGTCCCAGGCACTGCGCAAACTGGCAGGTGCGATCAGTAAGTCTAAGACTACCGCCATTTTTATAAACCAACTGCGAGAAAAAGTCGGCGTCATGTTTGGCAATCCCGAAACGACACCCGGCGGCAGGGCGCTCAAGTTTTATGCCACCATTCGCCTAGAGGTACGCCGCGTGGAGTCGATTAAGTCCGGGCAGGATGTAGTGGGCAACCGCACGCGCGTTAAGGTTGTCAAGAACAAGGTGGCTCCCCCGTTCAGAGTGGCTGATTTTGACATCATGTACGGCGAGGGAATTTCGCGCGAAGGTAGTATTCTGGATACGGCTACCGATATGGACATCATCATAAAAAGTGGGGCTTGGTACTCGTTTGAGGACGAAAGATTGGGACAAGGCAGAGAAAACGTCAAGAACTATTTACGCGAGCGACAAGACCTTACCGGCAAGGTGGAGTCCCGTATTCGTGAGCGGCTTGGTGCCGGTCATGTAGCGTTGCGAACTACCGGCGAGGTCCTTGAAGAGTAATGACCGGTGTGTTGACAATCAGACTACGGAGCGCTAGAATGATGCCAGAGAGTAGCAACGCTCTTGGCAACTTTCGTCTTTGCCCTTACTTAAGTAGCTAAGGTGCACTTGGGCTGACCGAGGGTTCTCGGTCTTTTTTTGTAGATTTTTGTATAGAGGAGGAAGCCAATATAGAATTTGTTTTTGTTGCCATAGTGGTGATAACTATACCCGCCGCTGTGTATGGCGGATATCTATACCGGAAGCGTGTGGGGGAAAAGGCCACCGGCGAAGCAGAAGTCGTAGCCAAGACAGTCATTGAAGAGGCCAAGAAGCAAGCTGAGGCCAAGAAACGCGAAGCTATCCTTGAGGCCAAGGACGAAGGGTATAAATTACGGCAAGAAGCCGAACGGGAAGTTAAAGAGCGCCGCGCGGAAATCGTGCGATTGGAGCGCAGGCTCGTACAAAAAGAGGAGACACTTGACAAGAAACTAGAGCAGCTCGAGCGTCGCGACGACCAACTTACTCGTAAAGAGGCAGATCTAACCAAGCAAAAAGAGCGCGCCGAGGAACTGGTGGAGAAGCAACAGAGTGAACTCGAGCGCGTGGCCGGGCTGACACATGTGGAGGCGCGCACTCTGCTGTTATCTAATATTGAGCATGAAGTCCGCCATGAGGCGTCGCTTATGATTAAGGGAATAGAAAATGAGGCGCGCGAGGAAGCAGACAAACGCGCGCGCGAGATCATTACGGTGGCCATTCAGCGCTGTGCGGCGGACCATTCCGCTGAGACGACCGTATCCGTCGTGGAGTTGCCAAACGACGAGATGAAGGGGCGCATTATCGGTCGTGAAGGGCGTAATATCCGTGCTTTAGAGACCCTGACCGGCATAGACCTGATCATTGACGACACCCCGGAAGCGGTGATTCTTTCCGGGTTTGATCCTGTGCGGCGCGAAGTGGCGCGCATTGCCCTAGAACGCTTGATTGCTGACGGCCGCATCCATCCTGCGCGCATAGAAGAGGTAGTGGAAAAGGCCCAGAAGGAAGTTGAGCAACGCATCCGCGAGGAAGGCGAGCGCGCCGTGTTTGAAGCAGGCATACACAGCCTCAATGGCGAGTTGGTGAAGGTGCTGGGGCGGCTGCGCTATCGCACCAGTTATGGGCAGAATGTCCTCAAACATTCGCTAGAGGTCGCGCATTTGGCAGGCGCTATGGCCGCTGAGCTAGGCGTTGACGTGCATGTTGCCAAGCGCGCGGGGCTTCTGCACGACATCGGCAAAGCTCTCGACCACGGAGTGGAAGGTCCACACGTGACCATCGGGGCTGAGCTGGCTAAGAAATATCGCGAGCATCCCGCGGTTGTGCATGCCATTGCCGCGCATCATGGCGATGTGGAGCCGCTTTCGATTGAAGCCGTGCTGGTTGCCGCGGCAGACGCGATTTCCGCGGCAAGGCCCGGCGCGCGACGCGAAAACCTCGAGAACTATATTAAGCGCTTGCAAAAGCTAGAGGAGATCGGCTCCTCTGTCGACGGCGTTGATAAAGTATATGCAATTCAGGCGGGGCGCGAGATACGCATTGTAGTTAAGCCGGAGCGCATAGATGATCTGGCAGCTGTGCGAGTTGCGCGCGATATCTCCAAGCGCATAGAAAATGAACTTGAATATCCCGGACAAATTAAAGTGACGGTAATCAGAGAAACTAGGGCGGTGGAACTGGCGAAATAGAGAAAGCCAAGCGCAAGCCCGGCTTTTAGCTGATGGAGGACTGCCGTGTTTAATATACTTTTTTTAGGGGATATTGTAGGGAAACCGGGCAGAGAAGCGGTGCGCCAACTGTATCCCCAGATGCGCTCTCGCTTTTCCGTGAACTACTGTATCGCTAACGGCGAGAACGCCGCGCATGGCGCTGGCTTAACGCGCGAAGTTGCGGACGACCTGCTCAATATCGGCGTCGATGTGCTGACTGGCGGTAACCATACTTGGGATAAAAGGGATATTTTAGAGTTTATCGATGCGTCCCCGCGTGTTTTACGACCCGCTAACTACCCGAGCGGCGTCCCGGGGAGCGGCGTGTTGGTGACTGAAATTGGTTCGCCGCCCGTGCCGCTGGCTGTTGTCAGTTTGCAGGGTAGGACTTTTATGCCTCCGGCAGACTGTCCGTTCCAGACCATGGACAGAGTTTTAGCTGGGTTGCCTCCGCGCTGCCTTGTTTTTGTTGATTTTCACGCCGAGGCCACCTCTGAGAAGTTGGCTTTAGCGCACTATCTTGACGGCAAGGTTGCGGGTATAGTCGGCACCCACACGCATATACAAACGGCAGACGAGCGCCTGCTGCCTCACGGCACTGCCTATCTGTCCGATGCGGGTATGTGCGGCCCTTACAATTCTGTTCTGGGCGTTGCCGTGGCGCCGGTGATACACAAGTTCACCACCGGCATGCCGGTACGTTTTGAACTCGCCGAAGGTCCGAAAGTGTTTGCCGGCGCCGTATACCGCTTTGATCTCGCTACACTGAGAGCGGTAGCAGCGCCGGAGCGAATACAAGTCATAGTCCCATAAAGTGTGAACGGAGGAAGAGTAATGACTGCGTCGATTCACTCGCGCGCTTTGGTTATTGACAGCCACTGCGATACTATTTTAAAGGTCCTAAGTTCGCGGGGTGCATACCGATTGGGCGACTTGCACGCAACAGAACACGTGGATATCCCTCGCTTACGGCAAGGGGGGATAGATGTTCAGTTTTTTGCCGCCTACATCGGACCTGAATACAAGCCCGACCGCGCAGTGAAACGCACCCTGCAGCTTTTAGACTCCTTGCATCAGGAACTCGACGCCAATCAGGACACTCTAAAGCTGATACTAAGCACAGAGGATATCACTTCCGCGCAGTCAAACGACCAAGTCGGGGTGTTAATTTCCATCGAGGGGGGCGAGGCTCTCGAGGGCGACTTGGCCTGTTTGCGCATGTACCACCGTATGGGAGTAAGAGCAGTGGGACTGACATGGAATGAGCGCAACCAAATTGCCGAAGGCGTAGGCGAGTGCCGTAGCGGCGGGGGACTTACGGATTTTGGCGTCAGCGTCGTGGCAGAGATGAACCGCTTAGGGATGATTGTTGATGTATCGCATATGTCCGTGCCGGGATACTTTGATGTCTTAGCGGTAAGTCAGCACCCAATAATTGCCTCTCATAGCAACGCTTATGCCGTTTGCTCGCATGTGCGCAATCTAACGGACAGGCAGATCCGTGCTCTGGCAGAGAACGGGGGAGTAATGGGCATCAATTTTGCTCCGCAGTTTTTAGTTGATCATGGCAGGGCCGATTTAGATGATGTGGTCAGACATATCGATTACATCGTAGATCTGCTCGGTAACAGCCAGCATGTCGGTCTGGGAGGAGACCTCGACGGGATAGGGAAGACACCCGCTGGGCTAGAAGATGCTTCTAAATATCCGGCGCTGACTGATGCCCTGCTCCTGCGCGGATACGGCGAGCAAGACTTGATCAACATCTTGGGTCAAAATCACCTGCGCGTCATCCGCACCGTGCTGGGCTAGGCAATAGAGTGCTAGACTTACACACCCATAGCTCGGCCTCAGACGGCTCAGATTCACCGCGCGAGTTAGTGCGTCAAGCTAAGGTGCGCGGACTAAAAGGGATCGCTCTGACTGACCACGATACCTGTGCCGGTCTCAAGGAGGCTTTTGCCGCAAGTTTAGAAGTAGGGCTGCCGGTGTTGCCGGGTGTCGAGCTGAGTGCCGAGTGGGGCGAGTACGATGTGCATATCCTAGGATATTGGATTAATGAGACTCACCGCGATCTTGCGAACTTAATGATTAAAATGCGTGCCGACCGGACGTGTCGCGCGGCCAAAATTGTGGCGCGACTGGGAGATCTGGGGATAACACTTACCCTCTCTGAGGTGACCGCCCACAGTACCGGAGATGAGCACTCATTAGGAAGGCCACACATCGCCCGAGCGCTTATGGCACGCGGGTTTGTCAACAGTATCGCTGAAGCCTTTGACCTTTATCTTGAGCGTGGGAGACCTGCCTATGTAGCCCGCTACAAGCTCACACCCGAGGAAGCTATCAGTGCCATTGTCGGCAGTGGGGGTGTCGCCGTTTGGGCTCATCCCGGCCAATTGGCACCGCTGCTGCTTGCGCCGTTGGTTGCAGCTGGGTTGGCGGGTCTGGAAGTGTATCACCCCGACCATAACCCCGAGTTAGAGCAAGCTTTACTCCGCCGCGCGCAGTCCCACAATCTCGTGATTACCGCAGGCTCTGACGCGCATAGCGCCACGGGATTAGGGGCCAAGCGAATCGGTTTAAACGTATGGTCTGAGCTGTGGTCGCGCCGATAGATGCGGCCATCTTTTTTTTGCCGCAGAAGAAGGACTATGCATAGGCACAGAGAATATGGTATGATGATATGGACTAATGGACTAATCCAATAGTGACCGACAGTGGAGCGGGGGTGATGATGTGGTAGAGTTAGATCTGGCCAAAAAGTCCGGTATTCCGCTCTATGTACAGTTAAAAGCGAGTATTCGCCAGCAAGCGGAAAGCGGCGCGTGGTCCCCAGGCTTTAAGTTGCCTACGGAGAGAGAACTGGCAACCTTGTTGGCTGTAAGCCGCAACACCGTAAGTCAGGCTTATCGCGAATTGGAGCGCGAGGGCATTGTGGTGGCACTACAGGGGAAAGGCACTTTTCTGACCAAAACTGATGACGGAGTCCTCAGTTTAAGCCGAAACAAGCGATTAGAAACGCTGGTGTCGCACGCGCTCGGCCAAGCGCTAGACGAAGGGTTTGCATGTGAGGAGTTCAAGGAAGTAGCCGCTCGCGTGGCTCTGAACAGACAGCGCCTGCTGAGCGAAGTACGCCTAGTATTTGTAGAGTGCAACCGTGAGCAGGTGGATTACTTTTCCACTCATCTTGGGCTCGGCAGCAATGTTAGCGCCAGCCCGCTATTGCTTGACGAACTGCTGGCCGCGACTCCCGCTGCGCAGAAGCTGATCGAGGACGCAGAAATCGTGGTAACTACGTTTTTCCATGATGCGGAAGTGCGCACGGCTATTGGTTCGGATAAGCTCCTGTTGGCTGTGGCCCTAGAGCCACAGCTTGAGACAATGGTCCGTATCGCTAGGATTCCGAGGCAGCGCAGGCTGGCTCTTGTCTGCATTTCCGAAGTATTTGCCGAGAAAGTGCAGGCATCACTCAGCGCGGCAGGTATGGAGCATCGCCTAAGGGTGCACACCAGCCGCGACGGCACCCGGCCTCTCCCGCAGGTGCTGGAGGAATGCGACGTTATCTTAGTTTCGCCCGGGCGCAAGCGCGAGGTGATGCATTTAGCTCCTGCTGGCAAGGACGTAATCGAGTTCGTTTATCGCCCGGACACCGGGTCCAGTAACCTGCTGCAAAATGCTATCCTAGCGCAACAAAAAGGTCTGGGAAAAGATGTTTCGGCAAAACTATAAAGGTGGTGTTGCAATAATGAACGGCAATGGGTATCGTGTCGTAACCGGTCCTGAAGGGTTGTTGCCGCCGGCAGCCGCATGCTGTGGCGTGGTACTGCCGGAGAAGGGACAAGGTCTGGTAGAGGGAGCTCTAATGAACGAAAGTGATACGCTAGAAGTCATGGCGAGGGAGCTCCTGACCCGTCAGAATCCAACCATTTTCCCAGGCCCCTTGGTCTTGTGGGCATGGCGTGAGGGAGTCGCCGAAAAAGCTGCTAGCGTGCTTGAACTCGCGCAGGAGATTCCTGGGGTAATGATTATCCCTATGCCTGACTATCGTCCTATCTACCCCAAAATCGACCCCGAAGCAGTGATCAATCCCTGTCACCCCAACTTAACAATTTGGCACAACAAAATTGAAGTGTGTGCCTTTATCGGGGTGCATTGTCATTTCGCCAACATCACTTTGAAAATGATTCGCGCCGGCACTAATTGCTACACCATCACCCTCTGTCACGAAGCCGGGCATGAAGATTCCATGGCTTCACTGCCTTTTGCCGACGCTAACCAAGTGCGGGCTCTAACGGCGGCCGTTCGCAAGCTCAAACGCGAGGGCCTTCGTCCACGCTATGCTGACACCCCAGGCATTCAACTGACGGCGGCCCAAGCAGCCTTGAGCCAAGGCTTAGTTTGGAAACCTGCCCCCGTGCACGATAGGGAGGAGTAACAGATGGCTAATACCGTAAATCAAAGGGTAGTTACCCCGGAGTATCTCCTATTTGAAGCGCCTCGCACCAAGGCGTTTATCACCGGCAGCGAGGCTGCCAGCGAGGCAATACGCAGGGCTAATGTAGATGTTGCCATAGCATACCCAATTACTCCCCAGAGTGAAACGATGGAAAGGGTAGGCAACTTGTACGCAGAAGGCTACATTAGGGACTATTACCGTGCGGAAGATGAGGTGGGCGCATTTTCGGCAATTTCCGGCGCGTCGCGTACAGGCGTGCGCTGCATGACCGCATCATCAGGGCCCGGTCTGATGCGCGGTATGGAGACCATTGCTTCGTGGCCTGGACACCGTCTGCCGCTCGTGTTCTTGATAATGTGCCGCGTGATTAACGCGCCCTTGTCCATTCAGCCCGATAACCTAGAGTTAGATTACATGCTGACCTCGGGCAATATTCTCCTACACGCCGAGAACCAACAGGATTT
>DBBC01000149.1 GCA_002292025.1 Firmicutes bacterium UBA994 | reverse complement strand
GCACGCATGCGGTGGTTGTTCCGTCGCCCGCTACATCATTTGTTTTAGAAGCAACCTCTCTTACAAGCTGCGCGCCCATGTTTTCAAACGGCTCCTCAAGCTCGATTTCTTTGGCGATAGTGACGCCGTCGTTTGTGATCAGCGGCGCGCCGAACTTCTTGTCCAGCACCACATTACGGCCCTTAGGACCGAGTGTTATCCTAACAGCGTCCGCCAGTGCATCTACGCCACGCTGCAATGACCGGCGAGCGTCTTCGCCAAAGATAATTTGCTTTGCCATTATGTATTCCCCCTTACCTACTTGTTGACGATGGCGAGGATATCAGATTCTTTGAGAATAAGGTATTCAACGCCGTCGATCTTGACCTCGGTACCGCCGTATTTGGAGTAAACCACGCGGTCGCTCACTTTCACTTCCAAGGAAATACGCTTGCCGTCATCGCCGACTTTACCTGGTCCTACGGCTAGCACTTCGCCTTCCTGCGGCTTCTCCTTGGCGGTGTCGGGCAGCACAATGCCGCTCTTGGTCTTCTCTTCACGGTCGAGGGCTTTGACTACCACCCTGTCTGCTAATGGCTGTAGCTTCATGCATAGACCTCCCTTTGTGTTTATTCCTTTGTTAGCACTCAGTCTGCCCGAGTGCTAACAATACTATACACGGGGCATGGGACGTACCGCAACTGTCATCTCAGGCCAATAAAGGTGATATGAGCTGTTTACATCGCGTTTGCTGGTAATAGCTCCGCTTTACTGGCTAATACACTTCCCACAGTGTCCACATCCTTATCCACAGGAAGGCTCTTTCAGGCGCAGGTTTAAGCAGAGTTATCCCCACTATCCACAGCCCAATTTATCAAGGGAAGCATGGCCTGAGCGTTAAGCTCCGCGTCACTCGCGGCTCCCGCCCGCCAGCGATAGTATGCTGCGGCGCCAATCATGGCTGCGTTATCCGTGCATAGCTCCACGCCCGGCACAAATAATTGCAAGCCATGTGCCTGCGCAGCTTGGCCCATGGCGGAGCGCAGTGCGCTATTGGCAGAGACGCCTCCCGCCAAACACAAATTACGCACACCCGTGGTAAGTGCAGCCTCTATGGATTTCTCCACCAGCACTTCGGTTACGGCAGCTTGAAAACTGGCCGCTACCGCTGCCGGGAAAAGTTCCTCACCCCGCTGCTGACTGTTATGGATGTGGTTAAGTACGGCGGATTTAAGCCCGGAAAAGGAAAAGTCTAAGCTGCCCGCCTCCAGCCGGGCCCGGGGAAAAGGAATAGTCGGCGCCCCGGTGGCAGCTAAGCGCTCTAGGTGTGGGCCCCCGGGATAAGGCAGATTAAGCACGCGCGCAATCTTGTCAAAGGCTTCTCCCGCGGCATCATCACGCGTGCGCCCGAGGAGCCTATAGTGCCCGTGCCGCCGCATGTAGATAAGATCGGTGTGCCCGCCTGATACGACTAAGCACACTAACGGAAAAGTGGGGGGGGTGGATAGCAGAAAGTTCGCATACAAGTGCCCCTCCAGATGGTGTACGCCAATGAGCGGCAGCCGCCGACCGAAGGCTATACCTTTGGCGTAGCACAGCCCTACCAGCAGGGAACCCACCAACCCGGGGCCCTGTGTTACCGCTACGGCAGTAATGTCCTGCAGGGAAAGCTTGGCCTGCGACAGCGCTTGGCCGACTACGAAGCTGATATGGCCGAGGTGTTGGCGCGAGGCAATCTCCGGCACGACTCCGCCATACAACTGATGCACGTCGATTTGTGAAGCTATGACGTTTGACAATACCTCACGGCCGTCAACCACTATTGCTACCGATGTTTCGTCACAGCTAGTCTCAATGCTTAAGATTTTCGTGCTCACTTTTTTATCGCCAGCGTGTCTAGCCCTTCCTTCCACATAATTAAGGCATCTTCCTTTGTATCGGTGTAGTAGTTGGGGCGCACACCCGCCGGCAAAAACCCCATTTTGCGGTAAAGTTCCCGTGCCGCCACATTGGATACCCGCACTTCCAGCGTGGCGCGCGTCATACCGCGCAGGCTAGCCTCGCTCATCAGCCAGCGGCATATGCCTGCGCCGTACCCCTTGCCGCGAAACTGAGGGTCAACCGCAACGTTGGTGATGTGTGCCTCATCATGAATCAGCCAGCATCCTCCGTAGCACACAATTATGTCGCCTAGCCGCCCCACAAAATACATTGCTAAAGAATTGGCGGTGAGCTCTTGTAGAAAGGCATTGCGCGACCACGGCGTGGTGAAAGAAAGCCGCTCTATGTACAGCACGGCATCGATATCCTCTACCGTCATCGGGGAATAGACGATCGCCAATCAAATCCCTCCCTGTTTAGGCCTAGCCGAGGAAGAGCGAACATAATTAGGTCGCGCTACTTTAGGGTCTGTGGTGGGGAAGGAGCGGGATATCACTCCCAGCGCGCCGGCGCGTGGGGAACGGACCCATACAGGCGCAACCGCGCACGACACCTCACCCACCGCCTCGCAGCCGGCCTCGTCTGTCGCCTCACCGGTGAGCAGGCACTCCCTTACCCCTAGCCCCTTTAGCCAAAGTCTGAGCTCTCGCTTCTTGACCGCAAGATCATTCGTAAGGCGGGTTAAGCCCTGCTTGTCACTCTTAAACACCGCCGCATAGTATTCATCACGCTGCGCGTTAAGCAGCGGCACGATGTAGCCCGGGTAAAGCTCACACTGCGCGGCTAGCCCGAGCAGCGAGGAGACTAATACTAGCGGTACATTCAGACTCTCGGCGAGGCCCTTAGCGAAACTAAGTCCGATGCGCAGCCCCGTAAAGGAGCCGGGACCTTCACACACTGCAATTCCGGTCAGTGCCTCGCGCTCCACTGACGCCTGCAGCAAGACAAAATCCGCGGCCGGGAGTAAGCGCGATGCATGACCCCTCTCTCCGTACCAGCTAACCTCAGACCGTACCATCGACCCCTCTACCACAGCCAAACTCGCCGCCGCAGTAGCAGTAGTGATGCTTAAGATTGGCAACTTCTCACCCACTTTTCTAGTGCCGTGGTGTTCTCACCGCTGACACGTAGCAATCGCTGCTCTCCACTGGGCAAAATATCAATCTGCACGCAGTTCTCGGGCAATCCCGCCAAAAACGCTTGTCCCCATTCAATGGCCACGACATACCTTGGCGCAAAATACTCCCAAAGCCCTAATTGCTCGAATTCCTCTTCACTTTGCAGGCGGTATAAATCACAGTGCACAAGGGTGAAGGGACAAGCCTCGTGCAGATGAATAAGCGCAAAGGTAGGAGAGGTCACCGGGGTGTTTACCCCCATCCCTCGCGCTAGGCCTTGTACGAAGGTTGTCTTGCCTGCGCCAAGCGGCCCCGCCAGCACGATGACCATTCCCCCGGTCACCAACTTGCCCAATTCCGCCCCATGATTCGCCAGTTCCTTTGCCGAGCGCGATACAATTTCTCCCAGTAAAGCGTGCCTACCCAAAGTGCGTGTAAGCCGTGTTCAGCCGCTCCCTCTCCCCTTGTCGCAACAGAACAACATCCTCGCCTGCCGTCACACAGCCAATAACCCGCACTGCGGGGTAGCGCGCACACACCTCGCCTAGCAGCGTTGGCGACAGGCAAAAAAGGAGCGCATACTCCTCCCCGCCGTATAAGGCGTAGTCTTCTGGTTTCTCCGCTAAGGCCTGCGCTATGGCTTGCGCCTCAGGCGCGATAGGAAGCAAAGCGCTTTCAAGTTCTACGCCAACACGGCTAGCCCGCGCGATTTCTCGTGCTTCGCTGACCAATCCGTCACTGATGTCGTTCGCACAGCGACAACCGAGTTTACCTAAAGCGAATGCCAAGTCTACCGGCACGACCGGGCGAAAGTGCCTGCGTCGCGCCTGGCTTGCGTAGACGGACTTGAGGTCAACTCTCTTAAGTTCAACCTGCAGCCCGGCATGACTTGCCCCGAGCGGCCCACTGACACACACTAAGTCGCCCACCTGTGCGCCGCTCCGTCGCATTTCATGCCCCGGCCACACCTCGCCCAGTAACGCGACGCTAAGAACAGCCTGTTGCCCTCGGCTGGTGTCGCCCCCTACTACGTGGCAACCATATTGCGCTGCGCAGGCTTTAAGGCCTGCGTAGACATCCTCAAGCCACGCCACACTTTCCTCCGGCGAAACAACCAATGTAACTACCGCATAGCGCGGACGCCCCCCCATCGCCGCGATGTCACTGATGTTGCTGGCCATAAGCTTGTATCCCACATCGTACCCTGCCGCTGAGCGCAGAAAATGCACGTCCTCTACCATGCAGTCACAGGTAAAGACAGCCCTAAGCCCCGTGGTCACTTCCACTACCGCAGCGTCGTCACCCGTCGCTACGACCACTCCGTCCCGCGCGGTCTCTTCACCCATCAGGCGCGTTATTAAGCCAAACTCGCCTATGTCCCTTACCTTCATGTTCTCACTACCTTCCGGTCGTCTAAATTATACAGACTACATCAGTAGCAAACAACACTAAAAAACCCCTGGCGATATGCGCCGGGGGTCGGAAGTTGGTCGCTTGTGTCTAGCCCTCTATAAGTTCCACGTTAGCGCGGGGGATGGTGACAATTTCGCCGCTAGCTAACTTAGCGGTGAGGATGCGCACTTTGGCGCCGGTCTCAATCAACTGTAGTTCAGGGGGCAAAGAATGCACAGTGGCGAGTTGGCCAAAGTATGGCTCACGAATAATGCGAATAGGGGTGCCGGCCTCCATCCCACTGCTGAGATCACGCTCTGCGGACTGTTGGGAGTTTTCACTGGTGACGACAATCTCCGGTCGCATCACGCCGGCTCGAATCTGTGTCGCCCCGTTGATGGAAGCAACCTTTCCGTTCAGGGAACAAAGCAGGTTAAAAGTTTTTTCCGCCATGTTAATTCTACCGAAGCCTTCGGTCAGGATGACAGTGATTGGGATATCCTCCGCGCCGGTGATGGCCACGCCAATGTCGTGGCCAAGGTATTCGATTAGATCTTGGTCGATTATCCCGCCGGCCACTAATCCTGCCGCGCCGACTTGGGCTGCCTTCTTTAAGGCATCGGCAGTGACAAGCGAGCCACCCACAACTATCTTGCCCTTATGCTCGGGCTTAATCTTGTCACCGCTCAAGATGTCGGCATTAGTTTGGGCCACTATTTCCAAGGTGCCCTGAGTCTCGCCGCCCACCCCAAAGATTCCTTGTATTAAGGCCGCCGGCGTCTCGATAACTACCCCTTCGCGGGGCATGACTTCGCTCACAGTTCCATGAACATATGCAAGGATCGACACCGGCACGGCGGGGCGACGCAGTGTGACGACACCGGTGACGTCGGAGACGTTGTCCACCGTGCCGTCAATAGGCGAATGCACAGGCGATCTAAACAAGCCAAAGAAGGTGACTTTTTCCGCGATTACTTCGCCCTTTTTCACAGAGTCGCCTTTCTTTTTCTTCATGACTTCGAGTACTTCGTCGCCCTCAAGGTCAAGCTGATTGGCAATGTTGACTGTTTCGGGATCGCCGGGAACCTGCGTGCGCGCCACTACATCGTGGGGCTTCACTACATCGCCTGCTTTGACCATAACCTCTCCCAGTATGGGAAGGCGACGGCGCTTGCGCACGACAATAGACTCTGTTACCAACAAGCCGGGGGTGTATGCGTTAGCCACTAACCGTTTCCTCCTTGCCGAGATACTTCGCGAGAATGTCCATGGGGTATGCGTCAAGTGCTTTGTACCACTCCACCAATTTGCGAATGCGGTTTGGTTTATCGCTAGGCAGCCCAAGCGGGCCACGTCCGCGTGCGTCAATAATTACCCCTACCACCCCGCCGTGGACTTTACTCTGAACTTCGTTGCCTTTACCACGGCCAAGGTCAAAGCCGCGCGCAGGCTTAGCCACTGCTTCCGCCACTTCGTCTTCAGCCAGCGGAATTAAATGTATAGAGCCGTAGGCAGCTTTGTGTTCAACGCTTTGCCCTTGCGATGTGGTAATCTTGACGCTTACGCAGTCGTCACCCTCTTTAGCTGTTCCTACCGGGGCAATGGCGGTGCCAAGGCGAATCAGGCAGTCGCGGTCAAAAACTTGCTGCGCCGCTTCGGGATTCACACCAGATAACACGCCTAACTGCGGCATCATAAAGATAGAGTCTACCGCTAACTGCGTGATGCCTTCGGGCACGAAACTGTCAAGCATCATCAAGGCGCTCTGCACACGGCGCGGAGCATGGGATAACACGCCGCCCGAACCGACGATCATGCCCAGTTTCATAAGGTCGACTAGGGATGCACCTGTGGCCGTCTGTTCAAACGCTTCGGCGATATCTCGTTGTGTCTGTATACCGCGCAGACCCACCGCTAGGGACTTATGGTGCTCAAATGCCAACCGCAAAGCTTCACGGGCAATGGCTTGCTCAATAATCAGTTCCTGCATCGTCTGCGGGATGGTCGTGGGGCGAATCATCTTGTTACGGATACGGTTGCGCAAATCCGCCGCGTCAATGTTAAAGGGTACCCAGCGCATGATGTTGTCAAGACCGGATTCTAACATCACGTTGCAGATACTGTAACTCATGCCTAGGTTAGCGGAAACCGTGCGGTTGAAGGTATCGGCAAAAACCGAGAACACGTCCGTAGTCGCGCCGCCAATGTCTACGCCAATTACTGTCATTTTCTTCTGGCTGGCGACGGTCTCAATCATCTTGCCCACAGCGCCGGGAGTTGGCATAATGGGCACGTCCGTCCAACTCATCAGCTTGTTATAACCGGGCGCTTGGGCCATAACGTGTTCCATAAACAGATTATGGATTTCCTCCCGCGCGGGGCCAAGGATTTCTTTCTCCAGCACAGGGCGCAGATTGTCGACCATGCGTAGGTCCGCCTTTTCCGCGAGCGTAGACTCGATGTGCTTGCGCGCCTGCTTATTACCGGCATAAATGATCGGCAGATTAAAGCCAATGCCTAATCGCGGACGCGGCTCGGCAGCGGCGATAAGTTCGGCCAGTTCCACGACATGGGTCACAGTGCCACCGTCAATACCGCCTGACATCAGAATCATATCAGGGCGGAGCTGGCGAATGCGCTGTATCTTTTGATAGGGAAGGCGTCCGTCGTTAATGGCAATGGCATCCATAACGATAGCGCCTGCACCCAAGGCGGCGCGCTCAGCGCTTTCTGCTGTCATCTGTTTGACTACGCCGGCCACCATCATTTGTAACCCACCGCCGGCGCTGCTAGTGGAGAGGTAAATGTCTACCCCCACTTTGCTGTCCCGTTGCGGCGTGATAATCCCGGACTCATCTTGAAAGGTGCGCCCCATTAGCTCTTCGATTTCGTGGATAGCGTTACGTGCTCCCATGGTAACGTCTTCAAAAGGAGCCTCCACAGTGGTCGGTGCCTCACCACGACAAATTAAGCGGTATACGCCATCCACCAGTTCAATGAGAATGGCTTTGGTGGTGGTACTGCCACAGTCTGTAGCGAGAATCGACCTTAGTTTACGTTTCTGCTCCATGCTACTCCTCATCCTCCTATGTACTTGTAAATCCAAGCGGAACAACTACAACATTGAAATTATACCACATCGCCAATATAAATTACGCCTGACGAAATAAGCGCGCTAATTGTCAATGTTAGGACTTCTTGCTCTTCTTTTGCGCTTGCTTTTTTTGCGCCTCTCGCTCCTCTAATAGGACCATCAGTCGCTCTACGTTTTCGCGGTCGGCCATGACCTGACCAAACTCCTCGAGCAGCTTCTCGTTCACAATGAAGCCCGCTATCGGAGCAAAGGAGAGCAGGGCTTGGCTACCGACAAAGGACAGGGGCTTGCTCATCTGTAAAAAGAAAATAGCAGGGGTGATGAGATCGAACCGTTCAATTTTTTCCGCAACCTTGAGCAGTAATTCGTCGCGGCGCTCCGGCGTCACATCGGCTACACCTAAGGCCATGGCTATTCCTCTCTTTCGCCTGCTTCGTTCATTGTAATGAATCTGCCTATGACGGCTAGCACTTCCTCGGGCTGACGGTCGGCAAAATATAGGAAATGGCCTAACTTGCTTTTACTGCCTATGCCATAGACAAGAAAAACCCCGTCTCGGTGCTTACGCATACCGGTGTACTGCGGCCACGCCCGCACAGTCTTTTGCAGCAGGGACTTTACTTCCACCCCCGCCGTGGTGAGGCGATAGTGTGAAGGGAAAATGTACGAGCTGTAGGTGACAGTCAAGACACCTACGGCCAACACCACCCAAATTATCTCCCGATACAATACATACAGCAAGGCGAGGAATACCAGACAGCTGACTCCAAAGATGGCCCCTTTCTTGGGCTCCTCGCGGAAGGGAGTAGCCGTCCACTTCATGATCTCTGTTGCCTGTGCGCCCACTGTCGCGGTGCGCTTATTAGCCTTTTCATTTACGTTCTTTTTACTTTTTTGTTTTTTCATTAGCATTTACTCCCCGACCAATCGCGCAGCAACTCCAAAACTTTCTGCACGGGCAGCGCAGCTACTACGCGTCCCCGCTGCCCGATGACTTTGTCGGCCGCAAACAGGGAATTTATCACCGCTTCTTCTATGCTCTCCACCGCTGCCAAAAAGAATCCTGTCATAAGGGAGTTGCTTTCATTGAGCCGAAGATGCACAACTTCGGTTCTCTCCTCAAAGTGATGTGTCCTGTTAGTGGTGGAAAAGGCAAAAACGTAATCTCCGCTCGTGTGTGAAACCACACTGCCGACGCGGGCTAACCCCAACCCGCCGCGCCGTGCCACGCGCAAAAGCTGCCGCGCGTCAAGCGGCGCATTGGTCGCCAAGACGACAATAACCGAACCGTCCGGGCTTGTGCTGGACGACTTCATAGCCAACTGGCGTCCTATGGGCCGGCCTAAAATGGTCAGATGTTCTTTACGCCCAAAATTGGTCAGGACCAGACATCCTAAAGTGTAGTCCCCAACAAGGCGCGAGGAGGTACCTATTCCTCCTTTGTAGCCAAAACACACCATGCCCTTGCCTGCGCCCACGTCCCCCTCCGGCACATAGCCGCCGCAGGCATCGGCTAAAGCCTCGGCTATATGGGACGGCTTGACGTGCCGCCCGCGAATATCGTTTAAATGCCCGTCATTGCACTCCCCGACCACAGCGTTGACTGTGCCGGTCGTGGTGCCAATTTCGGGGTTATGCTGCAAGCTGTATTCGATGAGCCCGTCGATGGCGACCGGGACACTAAGGGTGTTGGTCAAAGCGATAGGTGTCTCCAGTACACCCAGTTCCTCAATTTGCGTGACCCCGGCCGCCTTGCCAAAGCCGTTGACGACGTATACAGCCGCTTCTACTTTTTCGCGGAACACGTTGCCCTCGTGCGGCTTGATGATCGTTACACCCGTGCGCACGTCTTCCCCCTGTACTACGTCCACATGCCCGACCAAAACTCCCGGCACGTCGGTAATAGAATTGCGCTCTCCGGTCGGCATCAGGCCAAACTCAAGCCCTAACTCGCGCGGACGCGGTTTAGGATATGTGCCCATAGTGCCTACACGCCGCCACAAAAGCCGCGAACAGAGAGTCAAAGTTAGGCGTGCTATCCCACATGCATTCCGGGTGCCATTGCACACCGAGAGCAAACTTATGCTCGATAGATTCAATGGCCTCCACCACGCCGTCAGGTGCCACAGCCGAGACATAAAAACCGCGCGCGACACGTCCTACGGCTTGATGGTGAAAACTGTTTACACGCATAGGCCCTGTCGTGAGAACGCGCGACAATAGCGTACCTGCGGCCACTTCTATGGAATGAGTTACGCAACTGCGGGGAGCAGACTGTTGATGCTTAAGCGCCCGTCGCACCGCGGCCGGTAAATGCTGAATAACCGAGCCGCCAGCGGCAATATTGAGCATCTGCTCGCCCCGGCAAATACCGAGTATGGGCATGTCACGCTTGAGCGCCATGGTTATTATCGGTATCTCATATGCGTCCATACACGGATTAACATTGCCCAAGCCTTCTTCCGGCTCTTCCCCGAAAAAAACAGGGTCCGCGTCCGGCCCGCCCGCTACCAGCAAACCGTGTACAAGGTCTAGGTGCGCGCCCAAGTCCGCCTCCTCCGCTGTTAGGCAGGGCAGCAGAACAGGCAGTCCCCCCGCTTTATTGACGGCGTTAATGTAGGTGTCGTTCTGGCGATGGCGCTGCTCCGCCCAGTCGTGAAAACAGGTAATGCCAATGACAGGCTTCACGCCTTTTCCCCCCAATGCAGGTCAACATCCGCAAACAGCGCCGGTATCCCGCCCGTATGCCAGAACAGCACACGCGAAAGGGCAGGGATGACGCCGCTTTGTACCAAGTCGATCAGTCCCGCGGCGGCTTTCGCTGTGTACACAGGGTCGAGGATAATGCCTTCCCGCCGCGCAAACAGCTCCAGCGCCGCGGTAGAAGCCTGCGTAGGCAGGCCATACCCCTTACCTACGTACTCATCGTAGACTATTATGTCATCATCGAAAACTTGCGCCTCGGCCCCGGCGTGGGTGAGCGTCTCCCGACATAGCTCCATCACCGCGCCCCTTAACCACGGCGCGGGCCGACTGACGCTGATGCCGATAACTCGCGTTGGCAAACCGAAATACTTTACCCCCGCCACTAACCCGGCTTGAGTGCCGGCTGAACCTGAGGCATGCACGATATAGTCAAAATTAGGGCTGGCGGATGTGGCCAGCAGCTCTTCGATGGCGGTGATATATGCTACCGCTCCCACGGGGGAAGAGCCGCCCAGCGGCACCAAATACGGCCTGGCACCGCGCGCGGTCAGTTCCTCCATCAAGGCCTGCATGCGGGCCGGGGCTAGGCTGGCGTCGCCGCTGCCCAAGAAATGCACTTTTGCGCCCAGCAACTCATCCAACAACAAGTTGCCCTGTTTCACGGGCACATCCTTGCCTCGCAGCACTAGGTGACAGGCTAGGCCCATTTTTGCCGCGGCGGCAGCAGTCATGCGGCAGTGGTTACTCTGCGGCGCGCCGGTAGTGATCAAGGCATCCGCACCAAGTTCTAGTGCTTCCCCTACCAAGTACTCAAGTTTCCTAGCCTTATTGCCTCCCAAGGCCAGACCGGTGTTATCGTCCCTTTTGACAGACAAGGCTACCCCCAGTTCGCGGCTTAAGCGAGGAACCTCCTCCAGCGCCGTGGGCAGCATCGCAAGTTTAACGCGCGGCAAGTGTTTCATCTGCATCCCTCCCTCCGTTAAGTTCGGTTGTCATAGCCGTTTTTCCTTCTCCCCACACGGAAAAAGAGCCCGTTTAGTCTAGGCTCCTGAGGTAGAAAGATATAAACGGAACATGTCAAGCATTTTGAGACACTGCCTAAATGAATTACTGTAGTGCCTTTGCTCTTGCCGGGCGCAGCTCCGGCAGATGGTCGCCGAGCCTGACTTGATGGGCAAGCCGTCCAAAGACGTGACGACAATGCCCGCGTACACTCGCGGGGCTTCCTCCAAGAACACATAGCAGCAGATGGTGTCATCAACGCCACCGTTTGGGAAAGTCCCCGCGGATCGCGAACCTGCTCATCGCGATCGAATTGCGCATGTGAGCTCGAAGTTCACGCATGCGAGCCGGAAGGACGTCACTCTCCAAAGTGTCAAAGTCGTGGGGCACCCGTCGATTGGCGGAATCTGCACCTCCGTTGGTAATTCTACCGCTTGCCGTAACCGGCTGGATGGAGGGTAGCTGGATTGTCAGCCCGAGTTAATGCGGTTGTTAGATACTCTCTTCAAAATAATCGCTATCA
>DBBC01000150.1 GCA_002292025.1 Firmicutes bacterium UBA994 | reverse complement strand
AGACGAAAGAAGAAAGACGCTTAAGATAGATGGGAAGGTCGAGAATGAGGATACTTGAGTACAGCGATATTGACTACGCCAAGGTAAAGCGGCAATACGAGAAAATCACCGCATGCCTAGAAAGGGATGACTTTCGCTCTGCCGCGGTAAAGAAGTTGTCGGAACATGGGTTGTACAGCGCTAGGCTGGATGACTCCAATCGCCTTATATTCAAGTTGGTGCAATATCAACAGATGCGTTACGCCTTGTTGTTAGAGGTAGTTCTTAACCACGCTTACGATAAATCTAAGTTCTTAAGAGGAGCAAAGATTGATGAGGAGAAAATACCCCTCATTGAAAGTCCCACAGAAATAGAGCTCCGCTCCCTGCCACCACTTCCCTATGTCCATCCGACAGATAAGCGAGTTTATTTCCTTGACAAGATTGTTTCTTTCGACCCCGCACAGCAACTCGCATATCACTCACGCTTCCCGCTCATTCTTATCGGGCCGGCCGGTAGTGGCAAAACAGTGCTTACTCTGGAGAAGATGAAGCTGTTTCAAGGGGAAGGTCTGTATGTGACTTTGTCTCCGTATCTGTCAGAAAGCGCTCGGAACACTTACTACAGCAATCACTACGAAAATAAGGAACAAGACATTTCCTTCCTCTCTTTTAGGGAATACCTTGAGACCATCTGCGTGCCAGAGGGCAAAGAGATGAGCTATACCTCGTTTGCGCAGTGGCTCAGCAGATTTCCAAGGCAGCAGCGAGTGACCGATGCGCACCGCCTTTATGAAGAATTTCGTGGTGTGATAACGGGCAGTGCGGTGGACAAACCCTACTTAAGCCGCGAAGAATACATCGATCTGGGCGTTAGACAGTCCATCTACCTCGATACTGAGCGCGCACTAGTCTACGACTTTTTTGCGAAGTACTTAGTGTTTCTTAAAGAGAATGCGTTTTACGACCCCAATATTTTGGCATACGGGTACACTAAAGATGTGAAGCCGCTCTATGACTTTGTCGTGGTTGACGAAGTGCAGGATATCACTAACATCCAGTTGCAACTGATATTAAAGAGCCTTAAGATTCCGGCGCAGTTTATGCTCTGTGGCGACTCCAACCAGATCGTGCACCCGAATTTCTTTTCTTGGAGCGGGTTAAAATCTATGCTCTACCATAGCGCAGAGCTAGATAGCGCGAGAGTAACGCGCATACTGCAGTCAAACTTTCGTAATGCCCGGGCTGTCACCGACCTAGCTAACAAGCTCATGCGCATCAAGCAAAAGCGATTTGGTTCCATTGACAGAGAGAGCACCTATCTTATGACCAGTCTTGCCGAAAAGTCGGGCGAGGTAGTATTTCTACGGGACAGCAACAAGGTTAAGAACGAGATGAACAAGAGCATGCGGCTGTCTGCCAAACATGCTGTCATCGTGATGCGTACAGAAGACAAGGCTCTGGCACGGAGCTGCTTTGATACGCCGCTCTTGTTCACGGTGCAGGAAGCTAAGGGGTTAGAGTATGAGAATGTCATCTTGCTGAACTTCGTTTCCGGGGAACGCCACAGCTTTATGGAGATAACTCGGGGGGTAGACGAAGCGGACCTTGCTGAGGAGACTCTGTACATGCGGGCAGCAGATAAAACCGATAAATCGCTCGAAGTGTATAAGTTTTTTATAAATTCCTTGTATGTTGCCGTCACTCGGGCCGTACAGAAACTCTATATTATTGAAAGTGATACTGGGCACCGCATGATGCAGCTACTTGGACTAGGGAGCCCCCTCGACCAACTGACGATGACTGCGCAGCAATCCTCCACTGAGGAGTGGCAAGCGGAAGCTCGCCGATTAGAGATGCAGGGCAAGCAGGAGCAGGCGGACGAGATCAAGCGTTCGATTCTGAAGACACAACCGGTGCCTTGGGATAGGTTTACTCACAACCGCGTTCAGGAGTTAGTCACCCAGATACGCACAGCCAAAGACAACCCGCAAAAACCGCGTAAAGCTCTTTTTGAATATGCCCTCTTTTATGATACGCACGCCATCATTCACTTCTTAAGCGAGCACAACTTTGATAAAGCACGGTTAATCTGCTCCCTACGCGAAAAAAGGCCGTTTTTCAACGTGTCCTTATATGAGCAACAAAGGGTGAACTTTGAAACAAAGATTCTTCCACGGTACGCCGGTCCGCTAGATAAAGAGATTCTCCGGCAGTGCGGAGTTTACGGTATAGACTATCGTACAGAGTTTAACGTCACACCCTTAATGATGGCCGCTCGGGCGGGCAACGTCGCCCTAGTCAAAGCATTGTTGGCCGCCGGAGCCAATCCCGATCTCACGGATAACTATGGTATGACGGCGTGGCAAACTGCGCTCCTTAGAGCCATCCGGGATACGAAATTTGAGCCCTCAATTTTCTTTCGGGTGTCCGAAGCGCTTAGTCCCTCCAGTTTAAGCCTTAATGTTGAGGGTAGATTGCTTAAACTCAACAGTAGTCAAGGCGAATTCCTGCTTTTTCATGTTATGTTTGTGTTTTTCATGCCGAGGATTAATCCGAGCAATCCCGAAAGGACAGCGATTACAGCCCTTACCCTGAGCACGCTCATGGAAGCCTTGCCCGACAGCGTAATCGACGACTACAGAAAAAAACGGCAGTACATATCAGCGCTACTCGCCAAAAACGAAATCAACTCCCAAAACGCCTACAGCAGGAAGCTCTTCCTGCGTGTGAGGCAGGGCTACTATATTCTAAACCCTGCGCTCTTGCTGCGACAGGGAGAAGAGTGGCGGCCAATTTATAGCTCTGCGGGCGTAGATCTGTAGATCTCCCCTGGAGGGACAAAGGGGACAGTCCCTTTTGTCCGTAGGGGAATTGCTGCGCCTTGCGGAGCAGCCCTATGGGTCCGTTGCCATCTTTACCCGTGGCGGGGTGTGCAACTTACTCCTTGCCCACGCCCTTGGCCAACCATTGGGCCTAGCGTGGGCACATACCGGAGAAAGTCATATAGCGCTAGAGCCTAAATTTGCTCGCGGCGCGCTGCAGGTCGGCGGCCAAATCGCTGAGTTGTTGTGCCGAGACGGCACTTTCTTGCGAAGATGAGGCAACTTGGCTGGTGATGGAGCCGAAGTTATCCATGGACGCGGCAACTTCGTTAGCTGCGGCAGCCTGTTCTTCGCTGGCGGCGGATATGCCTTCAATGGTCAGCGCAATGTCGCTGATCTTAGAGGTAATATTGGCTAACGCCTCCTGCGCTCCCTTAGCACCTTCCGCACCTTCTGTACTAAGCGCGATGGCCCCGTCAATCTGTTTTAAGACGGTGGCGGTTAGTGCCCTAATCTCTTTCGTCGATTGACGGCTTTGTTCGGCTAGGCTGCGCACGGCATCCGCCACAACGGCGAAGCCGCGACCGTGCTCACCCGCGCGCGCCGCTTCAATTGCGGCATTTAAGGCCAACAAGTTGGTCTGGTCAGCGATGTCGTCAATAACCGCAGCCATGCCGCCAATCTGGTTCGACACCGAGGAAAGACTAAGTACGCTCTCTTGCACTGTTTTTAGTGTGGCAATCGCACTGCCGATCTTAATTGTGCCCGCTTGCGCCGCTTCACTGGCCGTAGTTCCCGCCGAGGAGGCAGTCTGGGCGTTAGCGGCAATCTCCTGCGTCGCGCCCGCGAGGTGCTCTAAGGTCTGCGATATTTCCTTGCTGATACTCACTTGGTTGCTGTTACCGGCAGCCACTTCTTGGATGGAACTGCTCAGGCCCAGCGCTTTACCCGCCACCGCTTGGCTGGCGGATTGCACCGAGGCGACGAGGAGGCGCAAGTTGGCGATGGTAGAGGACAGTGAGCGCGAGAGGGCACCAATCTCGCTTTTCCCACGCAAGGGTTGATAAGCGGAAGTCAGGTCCCCTTGCGCCAATTTGCCGACCTCATCCTTAATGCGAATCACAGGCCTGACTATGCTTGCGTACACAAACGCTATTACTACTGCTAACATCAGCACACTTACCACAACGTTGAGGATCGTCATGCGGTTAGCGGTGGTTGCCGAGGCACGCAGACTGGCTAGTGCTTCGGTAGACGCATTCTTGTATTGCTCTTCTAGGAGCTGTAGCAACGCTACTATTCTCTCTCCCACTGGGATACATTCAGCAAGTAATAGGGTCGTGGCGGCACGTGCATTCCCTACGCTGCTATGACCCAAAATGCGCCCTCCCACATCATAAAAGGTAGCCAGCTCTGCTTGCAGCTTGGCCACAGTGCTCAGCATTTCGGGGGTCACGCTGTGTTCCTTCAGCACCTTTGCATGGTTTTGCAGCTCCCCGATGAGTGTAACAATCCTATTCTCGTAGAAGGTATACTGCCGAGGGTGAAGAATTGAATCGCGAATATCAACTCGGATGCGCTTAAAGGCTAGGCTGGCGTCCTGCAACTCTCGCAATCCGAGGACGATAGTAGAGATCTCCTGCTTGTCGGCGTTGTCCCGAGTTGCCACGACAGCTACCCGATAATAAGCAATCGAAGCAATGACAACGACTAGTAAAAGTGCAATCGCAGCCAATTGTGTGATAACTGAATGCCGCATCAAAACTCATCCTCTCTCCGCTCTCCAGCTGCGGGGGCTTCTGGCAACAGTATAAAATAGTGATGGTCAGTTGTAAATAGAGGGTGTAGAAGGGCAAATATAGGCAGGTAAACTTATGCTTCCAGCGAAAACAAAGGTGGGAGAGTGGTTTACTTGCAGCCTGTATTGCTCCTTTCGTTGTCGGTGGTGGCCGGTGTTAGCGCCGCTGTGCATAGTGCCTACTGGGTGCTGCTGCTGCCGCTTGTTCCCGTTCTGTGGCGGAGCTACGAGCGGCGGAGTTTGATGCTAGTGCTGGGCGCACTTGTCTGCCTCTCCCTAGGGTTTGCCCGCGCTCACTTCTTAGCACCCGTATCCATAGGCGACCAAGCGCACTTTACGGCCGATGTGCTGACCTTAGATACTCCCATGCGGTTAGACAGAGGCAGTTTTCGCGGCAGAGTGAGGGTACAGGCGGGCGGTCAAGTGCTGCAAATGTATGCATCCGAGCCTTGGCGCGAACGGCAGATTATCCGCGTGACCGGCGAGGTGCGGCAACCGCGCCCGCCGCTTAATCCCGGTGAGTTAGATTTTGCTGGCGTCTTGGAGCGGCAGGGGGTGGCCGGGCTGCTCTTTGCGCGTAGCGTGCAGACGAAAGCAGAACTTCGTCCTACCTTAACCTCGCTGGTGCGCGCTGCCATGGCGCAGAACATCCGCCGGCTAGAGAGCGAGGCTAGCGGGCTAGCGCTGGCCCTGACGTTAGGCGACAGACGCGGCCTGACGCGCGCCGACGAAGACGCGTGGCGTAGTGCCGGAGTCAGTCACATCTTGTCGGTCTCGGGCATGCATGTGGCTATTCTCGCGGGTGCGCTGTATTTTTGCCTGCGTAAAGTCGCGGGGTTTCAAGCCTCGCTGCTTGGGGCGGCACTGTTCGCTGTTCTCTATGCGCTTCTCCTAGGCGGCGTGCTGTCAGCGTGGCGCGCGGCGCTGAGCTTTGCGTTGGGGGCTATAGCCAAGGTCACTTTACGGGACACCGAGCCCATAAACATTCTCGCGCTGGTCGCTGCCGCCATGCTTTTAGTTATGCCCCTTGGCGCGGCTGACCCCGGCTTTATTTTATCTTTTGTGGCTACCGCGGGGTTGCTGATTCTTACACCTGTCCTTTCGGCTTGGATACCCGTCCCCAAGTTAATTAAGGGCATCTTGGCGACTAGTCTGGCGGCCCAACTGGCGACAGCCCCTGTAGTGCTGGCAT
>DBBC01000034.1 GCA_002292025.1 Firmicutes bacterium UBA994 | reverse complement strand
TGTGCGAACGAACGTCGGAAAAAGGATGAATTTAAGGGGCAGAGCCGTGCTCTGCCCCAAGTGCAAGTTCTCTACCTTGCTAAGTCACTACCTTCTGATAAAGCGTGCTTCCGGGAAGACGGTGCCGATCGGCGACTCGATAATGCCGTCTACGCGCCTCCATACGCCACGCACCACATGACGCTGGAACAGCCAGATATATGGCAGTTCGGCGTTGAGAATCTGGTCCACCCGGTGATAGATGGCACGCCGCTCGGCAATGTCCACCGTAAGGCGTCCGGCTTCGAGCAGCCTGTCTACTTCGGCATTATTATAGTTGCCGTCATTGAAGCCAAGGACTCTGCCGGCAGCATCGCGCGCGCCTTGCGAGGAGTGGAAGAACGAGAAGGGATCGGGGTCCATACCCAATGACCAGCCGCTTACGACGACCTCAAACCTGCCGTGTTCCCATTCGCGGAGCAAAACAGACCACTCAGTGGGTTGGTCGACAGCGTCCACCCCCACCTCGCGCCATTGGCGTACGGTCATGGCGGTCACATCTTGCCGAATGACATTGCCGGTGTTCCACATAATGCCGAGGCGCATCACTTCGCCTGTAGGCGAGCCGTCACGGCGGCGAATGGTCTGCCCGGCCGGGATGCGCCAGCCAGCTTCGTCTAACAGTGCGCGGGCGCGGGTGGGGTTAAAAGCATAGGAGTTAAGATCAGGCGCACCGCTGGCCCAGCTGGTGGGGACTTGGTGGGAGTTAATTACGCTGCCTAGGTCTAAAAGCACAGAGCGCACAATCGCCGGCCTGTCTAGGGCGAGCTTTAAGGCCTCGCGCACGCGGCGATCGCGCAAGAAGGGGCTATCAAGGTTAAGTGACATGTAGTCGTAGCCATGGCTCGGGTGACGGCGGAAGTTAACACGACCTGCGAAGTCGCGCTGCACGCGCTCGACGGCGTCAGGGACGATGCTCATCCAGTCGATGTCTCCCGCTTCAAAGGCGGCCTGCATGACGTTAATGTCGGCGTAGCGCTTGAAAACGATGGTCTCAATATAGGGGCGCGGTGCCATCCAGAAGTTAGGGTTACGCCGCAACACAGCGAACTGGCCGGGGATAACGCGGTCTAACAGATAGGGACCGGCACCAATCGGCTGGCGGCTGAGGGCATGGGCGCGATGCTCGCGCACCGGTACGTGGCCGAGGATATGGAAGGGGATAATCCCAAACCCGACGTTGAAAAGGAAGGGGGCATCTACTTGGCGCATTCTAAAGCGCACGATGTGGTCGCCTTCCGTGGTGATCTCCGCCACAAAGCGCATGGCGGCGCGACGAGGCCCGTCGTAGTCGGGGTGCATAATAGTCTCAAAAGTAAACTCAGCGTCGCGCGCGGTCAGCGGGCGACCGTCGCTGAACTTAACATCCGGCCTTAGCCAGAAGGTCCAGGTGAGGGTAGCTTGATCCCACGACCAGCGGTCGGCAATGCCGTTGCGCGGCGTCAAGTCAGCGGCGGTGCGGACTAAGCCATAGTTGGTCAGGCCATGGATAGCAGCGGAACCGGTATCTGTACTGAGGATGGGGTTGAGGATAACCGGCTCGGATAGGGCGCCGAAAGTAAGTGTGCCGCCGATGGGCCTTGGTGTGTAGGGGGCGTGTTGTACGGTTACGGTGCGGGTGGCGTCAACCCAACCCACTTCTGCGCCTAATGCTTCGGCTACAAAGCGCAGTGGCACCATAGTGCGGCCGGCAATAGCCACCGGAGGCACGTCCAGCTGGCGGGAAGGACCGTTTACCCATGCTGTGCGGTTGCCAAGCTGCAGGACAATGGCGTCTTCGCGGCGGTAGGCGCGGATGGTACTGGTAGCGGCATCCCAGTGCACTGACGCGCCCATCGCTTCGAAGATAGCGCGCATCGGCACCAAGGTGCGGCCGTTTTGGATAGTCGGAGCTACATCCAGTGTCAGGGGAGCGCCGTTGATTAAGACGCGAATGGGAGCGCTGGCTTCAGCTAAGGGCAACCCCAGAAACATCGTCGCCACCATTGCCAACACGGCAAGACCGAGCATAGACTTTCTTAGCAATTTTGATCACTCCTTTTATTTTTGTGGGCAAAAGGATTCTCCTAGCACGCGACCGCGTACACTTAACTCTATTCTACACGGCAGCGTGTAATTCCGCTATAATTCCATCTATATCATCTAGTGAATTTTTTGTTACTTTTCCCGCAAAAAAAAGGCCCTTGCAAAGGGCCAACATGCCTTTATCCTAACCAAGCGTCAAAGGTTGCGCCGCAACCTGCTCGCACTATCAGGTAGGGCAGGCGGGGGCGTGCTTTAGCGCTTGCTCGATGGCCTTAAGCAGGCCTGTGCTTGAGGCTGTAGCGCCGCTGACAAGGTCAACACTGACGTTGCCCCGTGCTATTACTCGCTCCACTATCACTTCGGCAGCCTTGCGGGCATAGCGGGTATTGCGGTTGCGCAGTATTTCTACCCCTGTAATGCGCCGATTGGAGACCTCGACTTCTACCTTGTATGTAGTCCAGCCCAGCCTGTACTCACCGAGATAGTGCCCCTCATGAATGGAAGAAAAATCGATGGGCTCAATGGTTACCGCTAGCGCGGCAGCAACTTCTTGTCGCAATTGAAACGTGTAAAAGGCGGCGGCAAGAACCAGCAGTACCACTATTGCCCCAGCGGCATACATGACATGCCTGAGCGTGATGGTCTTAGAACTAGCCATATCGTTCACCTCGCTCTCTTATGCGGTTTGATCCTTATACTTCGTTAGTTTTGCTGAGAATCCTGCCTCGACAATTGAATTTCCCTAAACACGGAAATTCAAAGTTAAATACTAATCACTTTTGCCACGTTGCGCATAAGTTCGACAATAGAATACATGTTGGTGACTTCACCTATCGCCAGCTTGTCTTTGAGCGAGTAAAAGTCAAGACAGGCCCCGCAGGTGGCGATATTCCAGCCATGGCTTTGGAGTTTTTGCAGGCTGCCAAGCACCGGGGAATCCGCGCAAGTGAGGTGGGCCCCGCCGTTAAGAAAGACTATGGAGTTAAACTTTTCTCCCGTCTCCGCTAAGGCGTAGAGAAAGGTCTTGGTTAAGGCCCGCCCAAGTTCTTCCGCACCACGCCCAAATTCTTCTGCGGTAATGAGGTAGAGCGCCGGGCCCAGCAAAGCGATGGGGGCAGATTCAGCTAGGGCGGGTACAACGTCGCCTATGCCCATCCCCGCGTCGCCAATCGTAATAAAAAAAGCGGTGCCCTCTTGACGGACGTCGGTGCGGAAGCCTTGGCTGCGGGCAAACTTAAGCACGTTGTTTTTTGCTGCTTCGCTATCGACAATGGATACAATTGGCTCGCGGCCACCTTCATCCAGTGCCCGCTTGGTGTTAATTACCGGCTCAGGGCAACTTAGGCCGCGGTTATCTACAATGCGCATTTCTTGTCCCCCTTTAGCTCTTAATGACTCCTGCCAGTGCGGCTAGGCTTCCCGCAAGGCCAGCCAAGTCGTTAGGGATGACAATCTTCGTCGCTTGCCCCTGAGCGACTTCCTTCAAGGCCTCAAAACCTTGGAGTGTGAGTAACGCGGCATCCGGCTGCACGTCTTTGATCATGGTCAAACCGCGGGCTTTAGCTTCATTTACTTTAAGTATGGCCTCGGCTTCCCCCTCGGCTTCCAGAATCCTCTGCTGCCGCGTGGCCTCTGCCGCCAGTATAGCGCGCGTCTTTTCCGCTTCGGCTGCCAAAATAGTAGCCTCTTTGCGCCCTTCAGCGGTCAGGATATTGGCGGCTCGTTCACCTTCCGCGGCGAGGATCTGCGCGCGCTTGTCGCGTTCTGCCCGCATCTGCTTTTCCATGGCGTCTTTGATGTCCTTAGGCGGTTCAATCGACTTTAATTCTACACGGTTAACCTTAACCCCCCATTTGTCAGTGGCTTCGTCGAGAATAAGACGCAGCTGCGCATTGATGCGCTCACGCGAGGTCAGCGTCTCGTCGAGGGCCAGCTCACCTATGACGTTTCTGATAGTGGTCTGCGTAAGCGTTTCAATGCCCATGCGTAGCTTTGCTATTTCATACGTCGCCCTAACCGGGTCGGTGACCTGATAGTAGATTACGGTGTCAATCTGCATGGTGACGTTGTCTTTGGTGATGACCGGCTGCGGCGGGTAATCCATCACTTGCTCGCGCAGGTCAATCAGGGGCAGCACACGATCAATAAAAGGCACCACAAATTGCAGACCGTTAGGCAGCAGGCGGTGGTAGCTGCCGAGGCGCTCTACCACACCCACGGTTGACTGGCGAATGACGCGAAAAGAAAAAAGCGCGACGATGAACAAGAACAGTAATGGCAGCCAAAAAAAATTCACTTAAGTCCCTCCTCAGAATTATGTGTGTTGTGCGCAAGTGCGCGAACGGTTAGCCTGACACCGGCGACGCTGATTACCTCTACTTTCTCGCCCGCGGCAATGTCGCGGGCGGTTTCAGCGAAGGCAGACCACTCCTCCCCTAAGACTTTGACCACACCAAGGCCGGTCGCAGCGGAGATGGCTTGCGTTACAATCGCCTTCTGGCCGACCAGTGCGCTGTAGTTGGTCTTTACTGCTTTAACATTCCCCCTCACTTTAGCCGCTATGCGCTGGGTATAGGTTAGGAGTAATGCTGTGGTCAGGGTAAATGAAAGTAACTGCACCGTCAGCGTGAAGCCGAGGTATGCTGCCAAGGCCGCACTCAAAGCCCCCACGCCAAACCATATAATTACGAACCCCGGCGTAATCATCTCGAACCCAATCAGCGCCAGCCCAATAATTACCCAAGTTAGCCATACGTCCATCTGTCTCACTCCCAAGAAAGTATACGTCACCTTCTACTACGTAAGTTCGCGCCGTAAGTTTCCCTTGGCGTAACTAATAGGATTGGTGATGGAGCTTTGCTCGCAGGTTGCGCCGATATAAACTGCTCTGGTAAGATGGAGATAGCGACGGACACTGTAACCGGCCATGCCGTACGCTGTCGCTGTTTTAAGGAGTTGACCGCGGTGCAGTCGAAGTTAGAACAATCCTTAAACCCCACGCAAAGACAAGCGGTAGAACATGGGCACGGCCCCCTGCTGATTCTAGCCGGGGCCGGCAGCGGTAAAACTAGGGTACTTACCCACCGCATCGCTCATCTGGTAAACAATGCAGGCATAAGTCCATCGCGCATCCTAGCGATTACCTTTACCAATAAGGCGGCGAGCGAGATGCGCGAGCGCTTGTTTCGTCTGTTGCCGGAGGCGCGAGACCTTTGGATATCCACGTTTCATGCCGCGGCTTTGCGAATGCTCAAGCAACATGGTGATGCCATAGGTCTTAACCGCAACTTTGTCGTCTACGACACGCAAGACCAACTCGCCCTGGTTAAGACCTGCTGCCGGCAGCAAAACATAGACCTAGAGCGGTATCCCCCGCAAGCCCTATTGGCGGCGATCAGCAACGCCAAGAACAATCTGCAAGATGCCGAAGAGTTCGCCGGTGCCAGCCGCAGCTACTATGCAGACAAGGTGTCCTCAGTCTATCTCCTTTATGACAAGCTGCTGCGGCAGCATAATGCCTTGGACTTCGACGACTTGCTATTGCTGGTCGTAAAGCTGTTTACGCAAAGCCCCAGTGTGCGTGAGCACTACCAAGTGCGTTTTCAGCATATCCTAGTGGATGAGTATCAGGATACTAATTTTGCGCAGTACACCCTCACCCGTCTCTTAGCGGCCCGGCATCGCAACTTAAGCGTGGTGGGGGATGACGACCAAAGCATCTATAGATGGCGCGGCGCTAACTTACGCAATATCCTAGATTTTGAGCGCGATTATCCCGAGACGGCCGTCTTTAAACTCGAACAAAACTACCGCAGTACGGGGTGCATCCTCACTGCGGCTAACGGCGTGATCGAGCACAACATCACCCGTAAAGAGAAGCGGTTGTGGACCGCTAATCACGCCGGGGAGCCTGTCACTCTGTTTACGGCGCTGACAGAACAAGAAGAAGCCCTCTTTGTGGCGCACACTATCACCGGGGAGTTGGCCGCGCGCGGCCGCTACGCTTTCGCGGACTGTGCCGTGCTCTATCGCATGCACGCGCAGTCGCGTGTATTCGAAGAAGTCTTTATGCGCTTGGGTATTCCCTACCGCATTATTGGCGGGCTGAGATTCTATGAGCGCAAGGAAGTCAAAGACTTGTTGGCCTACCTGCGTCTAATTGCCAATGTGAGCGATGATGTGAGCTTCAGGCGGGTGGTGAATGTCCCCGCGCGCGGTATCGGCGAGGTATCGATGATGCGGCTTGAAACTTATGCGCGAACAAAAGGGTGCTCTTTATTTACGGCCGCGGCGGAGGGTGACGGGGCTGCGCTTGGGTTAAAGCAGGGGACGCTAATCAAACTGGTCGCCTTCACCCATCAGATTGCCGCGTGGGCACGCCAAGCTGAGTTTATCGAACTGCACGAGTTAGTAACCCAAGTGCTGGAACAGTCGGGTCTTATGCAGCAGTATATGGCGGACATTTCGCCTGAGGCTATGTCCCGGCAGGAGAACCTAACCGAAGTTGTTTCTGTGGCCAAAGACTTTGCGGAAAAGAATCCGGATAGCACATTGACGGATTTTCTCAACTCCGTCAGCCTAGTGACCGCGGATGACGATGAAGGGGAAACACAAGGGGGGAAAACTACCCTGATGACCCTTCACTCCGCCAAAGGGTTGGAGTTCCCGGTGGTCTTCCTCGTCGGTCTGGAAGAAGGGGTGTTTCCCCATAGCCGCGTTGTCCACGGTGAAGAGGCAGAGCTGGAAGAGGAGCGACGCCTTTGTTACGTAGGTATTACTCGCGCCAAAGAGCGCCTTTTTCTCACCTGCGCCAAGCAGCGCCTGCTGTTTGGCAAGACTAACTACAGCCTGCCATCCCGCTTTGTGGCAGAAATCCCTGCGTCTTGTTTGGTTTATCGTGGGAATCTAGGCGAGCGAGTGATGGCTGCGCCGCAGTTTGGCGAGCACAGGACACAGGCCGCAGCAAAGTCGAGGCCAGCCGACACCGCGGCACTAACTCTTGCGGACAAAGTCAGTCATCCGAAGTTTGGCGTAGGCACTGTCGTTAATATCACCGCCAAAGGGGAGGATACACTGGTGACGGTGGCCTTCGCTCCGCCTTACGGGATCAAAGTATTATCCCTGCAGTACGCCGCGTTGACTGTAGTGAGGTGAATTTGCCATGGGGAAAAGCGAGCGTATCCAAGCCCTGCGCGGTGAGATCACGCGGCACGATTACCACTACCACGTGCTGGACTCCCCGCTGATCACAGACGCCGAATACGACGCCTTAGTGCGAGAGCTTAGCGCGCTGGAGGCAGAGCACCCGGAACTTATCGTGCCCAGCTCGCCCACGCAGCGCGTGGCGCCGCTCCCGCTTACGGCATTTGATACCGTGCGGCATCGTGCACCCATGCTTAGCCTCGCCAATGCCTTTGACCGAGCGGAACTGGAGAGCTTTGACCGCCGTGTGCGGGCGGGCTATGACGGCCCGCTGCAATACGTGGTGGAGCTCAAAATTGACGGTTTAGCGGTTGCCGTGCGTTACGAAAACGGCCAACTTGTCCAAGCCGCGACCCGCGGCGATGGGGAGACAGGTGAGGACATCACCGCCAATATGCGCACGATTCGTTCGCTGCCCCTCACGCTGCGCATGCCGCTGACGCTAGAGGCGCGGGGAGAAGCTTTTCTGCCGCGGACGGCCTTTACTAAGCTAAATGCGGAAAGGGCAAAGCAGGGGCTCCACGTATTTGCTAACCCACGCAATGCCGCCGCGGGCTCACTGCGGCAGCTTGACGCGCGGGAGGCGGCCAAACGCAACCTAGATGTGATCTTTTACGCGTTATCCGAGCCAGAAACCACCGACACTCAGCCTGAGTCCCAAGTAGAGGCTTTGTCTTTACTGGCTCGCGTCGGTCTAAAGGTCAGCCCCCTGCGCCAAGTCGCGGACACGATAGCGGAAGCTTACCGCCTGTGTCTTGAGTATCAAGCGAAGCGCACTACGCTGCCTTGGGATATTGACGGTATGGTCATTAAAGTGAACTCTTTCGCGGCACAACGACAGTTAGGTGCCATAGCCAAAAGTCCGCGCTGGGCCATTGCCTATAAGTTCCCCGCAGAACAAGCTATCACTAGACTACTGAACATTGAGGTCACAGTTGGGCGCACGGCTACGCTTAACCCTACCGCCATCCTAGATCCGGTCGCGATTGCCGGCACGCAGGTGAGCCGCGCCTCGCTGCATAATGCCGCCTTTATCGCCGACAAAGACATTCGCATCGGCGATTTCGTCTACGTGGCGAAGGCCGGTGACATTATTCCCGAGGTTCTCGGCCCGCTCCCGGAGCGCCGTTCAGGAGCGGAGAAGCCCTTTGTCTATCCGCTGAACTGTCCTGAGTGCGGAGCAGCGGCAGTGCAGAGGGCAAACGAAGCAGCGTGGCGCTGCCCCAACCCGGATTGTCCGGCCTTACTGCGCGAGCGCATCATTCACTTTGTTTCGCGTGAGGCGATGGACGTGAGTGGTGTCGGAGAATCCCTAGTCGCCAGTCTGCTTGCGCACGGCCTAGTGCGCGACGCGGGAGACCTATACTTTCTTACGCGCGAGCAGTTGCTTTCGCTGCCGCGATTGCAGGCTAAATCCGCAGCTAAGGTGCTTGCCGCCATCGACAAGAGCCGCAGCCATTCGCTCGAGCGGCTGCTGACCGCACTAGGCATTCCCTTGGTGGGTACCAAGGCCGCACTCACCCTCGCGCAGGTATTTGGGCATCTAGTGCGGTTAGCTGCGGCGCGCTACGAGGATTTGGTGGCTATACCCGACATCGGCGATAAAATAGCAACCAGCGTCACCGAGTTTTTTGCGTTGCCTTCGACACGCGTTTTGCTGGATAAGCTAGACCGCGCGGGGGTAAATCTTGCCTACCTCATTCGCCAAGACGAGGCCACTCTCCTAGGGTTGACCTTTGTCATCACCGGCACGCTGCCGGGCTTAAGCCGCGAGGAAGCGACCAAGCTAATCGCGGCCCACGGGGGAGCAGTAAGCAGCTCGGTAAGCGCGCGCACCAGCTACCTGCTGGCAGGAGAAAAGGCGGGAAGCAAACTCACCCAAGCAAACGCCCTAGGCGTACCCGTGATTAGCTGGGGAGATCTGCAGAATATGGTAGACAAGAAGCAGTGATCCACGAAAGACACTAAGGAGCATGTAAACACAAAACCCGCCTAGCTACTAGCTGGGCGGGTCATTGACGCAACTATTTGGCGAGGTGGCAGGCCACAAAGTGGTCGGGACGAATTTCCCGCCATACCGGGTCATCGACTTTGCATTGGTCGATGGCGATCGGGCAGCGCGTATGGAAGCGGCAACCGGAAGGAGGGTTGACGGGGCTAGGCACGTCGCCTTTGAGCTTTTGCCTGTCCATGCGCATATCCGGGTCAGGGTGAGGGATAGCAGAAAGCAACGCCTGCGTGTAGGGGTGAGTTGGCTGAGCATATAGATTCTTGGAAGCCGTAAGCTCGACAATCTTACCTAAATACATGACGCCGACACGGTCGCTGATATGCTTAACCACACTCAGATTGTGCGCAATAAAAATGTAGGTCAGGTCATGTTTCCGCTGCAGATCTTTAAGCAGATTAAGGATTTGTGACTGGATGGATACGTCTAGCGCAGAAACGGGCTCGTCGCAAACAATGAGCTTAGGCTTGTAGATAACCGAGCGAGCGATCCCGATGCGCTGGCGCTGGCCGCCGCTAAACTCGTGCGGGAAACGGCGGTAGTGGTAGGGGGCAAGGCCCACTTCTTCTAGCATAGCGTGAACGCGCAGAGTACGCTCCTTAGTATTAGTCAAACCTTGCACTAGCAGCGGCTCACCAATTATGTCGCCTACCGTCATGCGGGGATTCAGCGATGAATAAGGGTCTTGAAAAATAATACCTAGGTCCTTGCGCTTTTTTCGTAGCTCCTCGGAGCGCAGCTTGCGCAGGTCGATGCCGTCAAACACTATCTGACCAGCCGTCGGTTCGTGCAGCCGCAAAACTGTGCGGCCCGTAGTCGTCTTGCCGCAACCGCTCTCGCCCACCAGTCCTAGGGTTTCGCCGCGGCGAACAAAGAAGCTCACGCCGTCTACAGCGCGGACATAGTTCTTGGGTTTGCCAAACCAGCCCTTCTTAATAGGAAAGTATTTAACAAGGTTGGTGACTTCCAGCAGATTAGGTGACACGTGCTCAATCTTCATTGCCATAGTGTTCTACCTCCTTGCCTCCCTGATAGGATACCAGCAGCTTACTTTGTGCCCGGGTGAGGCCTCCACCAACGTAGGCTGTACCTGACGGCATTTTTCCTGCACATAGGGACAGCGCGGCCCAAAGCGGCATCCTTCCGGCAGGTACAGCAGATTGGGTACTGTGCCGGAGATAACATGCAATTCCTTAGATTCACGCGCCAGATGGGGGATAGAATTGAGCAGACCATGCGTATACGGGTGCATGGGGTTCTTATAGGTGTCCCGCACCGGGGCCTCTTCCACAACCTTGCCAGCGTACATGACCACTACGCGATCCGCCATACTGGCTACTACGCCGAGGTCGTGGGTGATAAGCATAATGCTCATGCCAAAGGTTTGGCGCAAGTTACGCATAAGGTCAAGGATCTGCGCCTGAATAGTCACATCCAAGGCGGTAGTCGGCTCGTCGGCGATAAGCAACTTAGGGTTGCAAGAGAGAGCCATGGCAATCATCACGCGCTGACGCATACCCCCAGAAAGCTGGTGCGGAAACTCGTCAAAGCGCCGTTCAGGCAGAGGGATTTCCACCTTGCGCAGCATTTCCACGGTGCGTGTGCGGGCCTCACTCTTAGACACTTTTTGGTGTAGTACGATTGCTTCGGCAATCTGATCTCCGATGGTATGTACTGGGTTAAGGCTGGTCATTGGCTCTTGGAAAATCATACCAATGTCGTTGCCGCGGATTTCGCGCATCTCCTTTATGCTGAGCTTTAGCAAATCCTTGCCATCGAAAAAGATTTCGCCGCGCTCGATTTTACCAGGCGGACTTTTAATCAGGCGCATGATGGACAGTGCTGTCACGCTTTTGCCACAGCCGCTCTCTCCCACGACGCCTAACGTTTCATTTTGATTGATATAAAGGGACACCCCGTCTACGGCTGGGACTACACCTTCGCGGATATGGAAGGCGGTGCGGATATCTTTGACCTCAAGCATGGGACTAGACATTACGGGCCTCCTCTCCCTGCGCTGACCGCTTACGGCGACGCGCATCTGCTACTGCAGCAATAATTAGCAGGACTACTAGGGCTACGAGCCATGGGCGAAAATTAACAGCCAAACCTACATGCTGGAACGAAAAAAACACCACCGTAAAGCCGGCTAGGAGGGGCAAGGTGAGGACAATGGTCCACACCACAGCAAGTTTCACCTTGCGCAGTCGTTCTACCATCTCCCTACCCCCGCTAAAAACAAACTTGTGAAGGTGTCGCTTACCACAAACAGTAGGGCTGTCAGTGAGAGTGTGAGAAAGTCATCTAAGGCTAAGTCAGAGAAATGCACAACGGCCATAGCCAACGCTGCCGCCATTGCGAAAGAAATCACCGCCGCCACACCTGGGACCATCACAGCGCCAAAGTAGAGCAGGCTATCAGGTTGTTTTAACGCAGCGAGAATCGCGAATTGAATAGCTAGGCGCAGGTAGTTCCCGGTCGCGGTGGGGGAAATTAAACCTAAGTAGCCAAGTAGCCAAGTCAATGCCAAACTCACGGCAATAGCGCCTGTCGCACCAAAAGCTATGAACAAGGCGCCAGTTAGCAGACTTACGTACTGGAATACGGCGTCCAAGACCGGCGAATGGGGGTTAAGTCCAATGCGGAAGGCCAGAGTACGTTCGGCAGGTGTTGCAGTTTGTACAAGGAATAATTGTGGACGTCCGGCATTGTCGTGACTGAAGAAGGTTACCACGCCGACATTACCCACCAATAGCGGACGCGCGCTTAAAGCATTGCCGCGAGTCATGGTCGCGTATCCAACGCGGACCAAGTTGCCTCCGCCATCACGCAGGATGCTCTTTACTTGCCAATTGCGCCCTACTTCGACCATAGCGGTGACCATCAGGCGACCGTCGCCCCCCCGCACGCCTCGAGCTGTAAGGACTCGCCCGCGCAGCGGAATGATGCTCCGCAATGGTTCTTCCCATCTGCCGTTGAGCAAGCGCCCTTGTACAGGTTCAAGAGGGATGACGCGCACGGCAGTGCCATGCATGCGTTGCCAGATCACTGTCACTGAGCCGTCTGTGTTGGCCAGTAGGGTGGGCGGGAACTCGTAGGCTTGCGGCACAAATCCCAGTTCGGTTGTGGCCATGCGAGTCAGCAAGGGTAGTTCATAAACTTGGTACCGTCCCCAGGAGTGGTGTTGCCTATGTCGGTAAAAGACCAAGTGCAGCCTGTCGCCGGCGATGGCGATGGTAGGTACCGTGGCCAGCTCATCCGGGGTGGTGAGGCGTGTCAACTCCACATTCGTGTGACCGGGTTTTAACCTGAGTAGATGGATGGCGTGATGTCCGTCGATGGCAGCACTGAGCGCAAGATAAAGTGTTCCATCGGCATCTTTGGCCACAGAGGGAGATTCGGCAAGTGCCGGCGTTCTCCAAGCAATCGTTTGTTGTAACAACTGCCCCTCAGGACTAATGGCAGCCTTATGCACGGTGCTTTCTACGCCTTCCTGCCTTTCCACCCAGATCACGGTAAGCCCGGCTAGGGATTCCTGTAAGGCAAAGCCGCGCAATAGGTGCGTCACGGGCAGGGAAACACTGGCAGTGACAGTATTTGTGCTGATCGAGAACAGCGTGATGTCAAGGTGTGTTTCCTGTCCTCTGTAATTGACAGACGCCAACCAAACACCACCAGACCCAGCCGGGGCACTAGCATGATCAAAGTGTGGCTGCGCCTCGATTACGCGATGTTGCCGCGACCAGCCGTCCGGCCACTGCGACGGTGCCGCAGCGAAAGCGGTTGTGCCGAGCGCCAGCACCATCAGCAGTACCAGCACAAAGTATGTTTTATTTGAGCTTTGGATCAAGCGCATCGCGTAAACCGTCACCAATGTAGTTGTACGCCAACACCGTAAAGAAAATAAGCAGCCCAGGGATGTACGTCATGTGCGGGGCAAAGCGCAACGTGTGACGCCCGGCCTCCATCAATGTTCCCCAACTGGGTGGATCCGTTACACCTAGGCCAATAAATGCCAGCCCGGACTCAATCAACATAGCGCCACCGACGCGAAGCGTCGTAGAGACGATGATCGGCGCCATGCAGTTTGGCAGAATATGCTGGGTCACGATGCGGGAGTTACGTGCACCGACGGAGCGCGCTGCTTCGACATAGTCCATCTCGCGTAAGGACAAGAATTGACCGCGCACCAGCCTTGCGGCAGAGGGCCAAGTGGTAAGACCTATGACCAGCATTATGTTGAGCAAACTCCGTTCAAACAGAGCTACAACCGTGAGCAGCAGGAAGATGGTCGGGATGGCCATCATCACTTCGCAGATACGCATAACCACTTCGTCAATTACGCCGCCAAAATACCCTGCCACGGCGCCGAAAAACGTTCCTAGCGACATGGCCAGACCTGCCGCCACAAAGCCAACTGCTTGACTGATGCGAGCGCCGTGCAGCAGGCGGCTGTAGATGTCACGCCCCAAACGATCGGTCCCAGCAGGGAACTCTCGACTCATCGGTTCGAAGCGACCGCCGACGTGGATGGCCATCGGGTCGTGCGGAGCAATGTAGGGGGCGATGAGCGCGATAAAGTACAGCAGCAATAGGACGCCGGTAAAAAACATAGCCAGTTTGTGACGGCGGAAGCGATACCAAGTGAGTGACCAAAAGGTATCTTCTTTTTCTCTCATCCCGGTGTAAGTTGTTGTTGTTGCCTGTGGGTTTGCGGTAGCCATTATCTCACCTGCCTAATACTTAATGCGTGGGTCAACGATGACGTAGAGGATATCTGCAAGCAGCATGCCCAGCACCAGCATGACGGCTCCCATCAGGTTAAAAGCCATAATTACCTGGTAGTCGCGCGTAAAGATAGCGCCAAGGGCTAGCAAACCGACACCCGGCCATGCAAAAATGCTCTCAATGATAACCGAACCGCCGAGAAGTCCGCTAAAGGTAAAGCCGAGTGTAGTGACAATCGGCAATAGGCTGTTGCGCACGGCGTGCTTGAAAATCACCACACGTTCAGATAGCCCCTTGGCACGTGCCGTACGCACGTAGTCTTGGTTAATCTCATCCAGCAGGCTAGCGCGCATAAAACGCACCAAACCAGCCAAACTGCCAAACACGCCTACTGTTAAAGGTAAAATCAAGTAGCGCAAGCGGTCCCCAAGCCACACCATAAAGGGCACCTGCCCCCATTCTATGCCAAACGTAGCCATCCCCGCAATCGGGATCAGCTCAGAATTCATCGCCACGTAATAGA
>DBBC01000095.1 GCA_002292025.1 Firmicutes bacterium UBA994 | reverse complement strand
CCCCGTCGCTTGCCCTGCGCTGTAGGTGTGCATTCCCTGCACGAAAAGCGCTGTCACCATCATGGCGACTAGGCCTAGCGTAGCGACGGCAACAAGCATTTCAATCAAAGTAAGCCCACGCTGACTACGGCGCAATTAAACTCACCACCCTCAGACTGCGGTTGATCCCCCGATCAAGCCAAGTAATAATAATTTCCACTTTCATTAACCCTGAACTATGAGGTGCCGTTGTGCGAGTAAAACTGTATCTGCCGCCGTCAAGCGTTCCAGTTTCCGGCGGCAGGGCACCTCCCCTTGCCCGCGCCGAAATAAAGGCGTCAATCTGAGCTTGCGCATGAAAGGCCGCTGTCACCTGTGCGCGACCGCCGTCTACCGTGCGCAGGCTCACGGTAAACAGCCCCATCAGGGGAACCACCACTATGCTGAGCACGGCCAATGACACCAGCACTTCGATCAAGGTGAAGCCGCATTGACGCTGTCGCTCTGCCGCTAGACCTAGGGGCAGCATGTCTTCCCCTCCTCAGGTTCGGTGACACAATTGTACCACAATTTCTGTTCGGTGTCACTAATTTGACCACAGTTTAACTTGCGCTTAATCTACGCTTGATATTTTTTTGTTAAAGTCCTCCTAGAGCTTGAAAAGCGAGTGTGAGGACAGTGTTATCGGGAACGCATATGATGTTTGGTGTCGCCACGGGGCAAAGCCTGCGTGCGCTGGCGAGCTTGCCGGTGAGTCAAACAGAGGGGGTTACGCTGCATTTCGTCGCTGATTACTTTTGTAGGGCGCATAACGATAAGCATTTACGTCCTCTCCTAGCGCACTTTGCGTACGAGTTTACTTTGCATCACGAAAGTTGCCGCATGGATCTAGTAGGTCTAGCACTGCTGTGCGCCAGAGGAATGCAAGGCAGCCCCTTAACTTCTGTTCCTACACTCAGGGAACATTTCGAGGCCTTGCATAAAGAGTACTTAACAATGGCCCCTTCTCTAGCCACTGATATTCGATACGCAATCAGCGCTTCGACTGTGGTTGCTCACTCTATAGTGAATATGACGCAAGCCTACGGCAAGACTAGAATTGCAGCATAGTTCTTGCGCGTCACAACGTCCACCTAGGCCCGCCTTATTTCGGCGGGCTGTCTTGTTTGCTGTGCAGGTTACAGTCATGTCGATGGCGAAAAAGTAGCAGCATAACTTCCGCAAAGGAGTGGTTGGTTTGGACTTCACTGTTCTCATCGGGGGCGCAGCCGGGCAGGGAATGGATACGCTCGGCATGATGCTAGCTAAATCCCTAAAAACACTGGGGTTTCATGTTTTCTTACATCGGGACTATATGTCGCGCATACGCGGCGGACATAATTTCGTGAAAGTGAGGTTCTCTAACCGACCAGTCTTGTCGCATGCCGACGAGGTAACGGTGATTGTGGCGCTGAACGCTGAAACTATCGAGTTGCACAGCGGGCAGCTCAGTGAAGATGGCCGAGTTATCACCTTGGAAAATGGCGGTAAGGTCCCGCCCAACCTGCAGAAGCGAACTATACAGCTGTCATCGGCAGACATTGTGGAGCGTAGCGGCAATAAGCGGGTGGCAGGCACTGCCGCGCTGAGTTGTGTCCTTAAGCTGTTCGGTCTACCGCTCGCAGCCTTATCAGATACAATCGTTACAGTCTTCGCAGGCACGACGGCTGTCGCCAACGAAACCGCCGCCCAGATGGGCTATGATGCGGCGGAGACTAAATTCCATGCGGAAGCTCCCGCACCTTGGGACAACATCTTTATCAACGGCAACGAAGCGGTGGCACTGGGCGCATTAGCCGCGGGATGCAAGTTTTACGCAGGTTACCCCATGACACCGGCCACAAGTATCATGACTTATCTTGCCAAAAAGGCTAACGACGCCCCGATCCTAGTAGAGCAGGCCGAAGATGAAATAGCGGCTATCAATATGGCATTGGGAGCCTCCTATGCCGGGGTGAGGGCTATGACTGGAACCTCGGGCGGTGGCTTTGCCTTAATGGCGGAAGGGGTAAGCTTAGCGGGCATCACCGAAACACCGCTGGTCATAGCCGTAGCGCAGCGACCGGGCCCGGCTACCGGCTTGCCGACCCGTACCGAGCAAAGTGACCTAAGTTTTGTTGTCCACGCCGGCCATGGGGAGTTTCCCCGCCTAGTGATGGCCCTAAGACACCCCGAAGACGCCTTCTACCAGACGGCAAGGGCTTTTAACTTAGCGGAAAAGTATCAGATACCGGTGTTTCTGCTGACTGACCAGTATTTGGCGGATTACACGCAGACCGTAGCGCCGTTTGACTTCGCGCGTGTCTCTATAGAACGGTCCTTAGCCACCGCGGTGCAGGCTGGCGAGTATTTGCGCTATGAACTAACGGACACCGGTCTATCGCCGCGCATTGTGCCGGGGAAGTTCCCGGGCAAACTCGTGTATGTGGACAGCGACGAGCACGACGAAGCGGGGCGCATTACCGAAGCTGCCGCCGTGCGTAAGTCCATGGTCGAGAAACGCCAAAGAAAGGGTGCGGCCCTCCATCCGGAGCTCCTAGAACCGGAGTATATCGGCTGCGACGAACCTAAAGTGCTGATCGTATGCTGGGGCTCCACGTACGGTCCGGTAAGAGAAGCCGTACTGGCTCTCAACCAGCAGAACCATGCCGTCGGCGCACTCGTCTTTGGCGACATATACCCCCTGCCGACCAAGATGCTTGAGCGTTATTCTCGTCAGGCCAGTAAACTGGTAAACCTTGAACAAAACGCCACCGGGCAGCTGGCGTCACTGATTAGGCAACACACCGGGCTAGCCTGTGATCACAGCTTGCTTAAGTACGACGGACGGCAGTGGAGCAAAGACGAAGTCATCGCCGCCCTGATTAAGGAGGTGCTATAGATGTTTACTATTGCAAAGGAAACAGCCTGGTGCCCGGGATGCGGCAATTTCGGCATATTACAGGGGCTAAAAGAGGGGTTAGACTCGTTAAACCTCGAGCCGCATCAGGTCGTTATTTCCTCGGGCATTGGTCAGGCCGCCAAAACTCCGCACTATATTAGCGCCAATATGTTTAATGGTCTCCACGGGCGCTCTCTCCCCGCAGGCATAGGCATTAAGCTTGCCAACAAAGACCTCACCGTAATCGTTGAGAGCGGCGACGGCTGTTCTTACGGTGAAGGGGGCAATCACTTTGTGCATGCTGTGCGCCGTAACTTGGATATTACGCATCTGGTCCACAATAACCAAGTCTATGGGCTGACTAAAGGCCAAGCGTCACCCACCACGGCTAAGCACCAGCAGACAGAATTACAGTCAGAGGGTGTGCAGCTAGAGCCCCTAAATCCTCTAACTTTGGCCTTAACTCTAGGAGCGGGGTTTGTGGCGCGCGGGTTCTTCGCCGATAGAAAGCAATTAGCGGCGCTTATCGCCGAGGCGATATCGTATCGCGGCTACGCTTTGATAGACATCCTACAGACGTGCCCTAGCTTTAACAAAGTCAATACTCTTAAATGGTATAAGGAACGGGTGTATTACTTATCAGCCGAGCATAACCCGGCCGACATGGGGCAAGCACGTATTAAAGCCGAGGAGTGGGGCGAGCGTATACCGCTCGGCGTTATCTACAAGCGCGAAACCGCGGAATACGGCGCACACAACACAGTTATAAACGCCAACCCGCCCCTAGTCGACCTGCCGCTAAAGCCGCATGACGCCAAACGATTTATGGACGAGTTCCGCTAATTGCCCGCCAGCGACACGTTACGGAAGGAGGCCAAGGGTACGACCTGTTCGGCTGTGTCTAAGTACGATATCGCGACGCGGTCTCCCGGCTTAGTCAAGGCTACGTGCGGGCTAAGAATGGCGGTCGCGGTAAAAATACGGGGTGAACCTGCCAAGTGAAGGTAAAATAACGTAGTCCCTTCCGTAGTGGCAGCGCCTACGCGCAACACCTCCCCCTCCATGCTCTGTAACAGCGCCGCATCGGTGGGAATTATCCCGCCAATACCCTGCCCGAGGTATTGCTTGTAGGCAAGCACGGCTTTAAGCAGTGTGGGTTCGACGATAGTGCGCCCGGTACGGGCGTTTACAATGCCCACCGCTTTGAGGATGTTCGTGTCCGAGAGTACCGGTACGACGTAGGACTCCGCGCCGTAGAGATTATACAGGAGCGGTTGCGCGCCGTGCCATCCCACAAAGTCGGCCACGGCAGCATTAACAGAAGAGACGGCTGCTGCCTCGTTAAAGAACCCCACCGCATAACGGTAGTAAATAATCTCCCCCGTGCGCCCGTCCATCATGGTGTAGCCCATCAGTGAGTCATCTCGCCCCGCGGCCGCCGTGTGTCCGGTAAACCAGTAGAACCTAGCGTCAGGGCCTACCACGCCAAACACGTCGCTCATGCCTTCCCACGCCGTGGGTAAATGCATGTCGCGTCGGGTGAAAAGAGAGTTCCAGTAGCCGTGCACGAAACGTCCGAACCAATCGTTATGCTGCTCGGCGATAAACTCCGGTATGACTTGGTCGACCCACGGCGGTACATCGGCCAATGCATATTCACCCATTTCCCCCGTCGCCGGGTCCACTATCAGGACTCCCGTCACCACCGTGCCGGTTTTGCCCACCGTGGGCTTGCCAATGCTCATAACCCAGCGTGGGTTCCCACCGTCGTCCAGCTCAAAGCTGGGGTCAAGCTGGAGTACATCTCGGTGCGCTCTATAGATATGCCGGCGCAAGTCATAGCCAAAAAACGCGCCGGTGGTGTAGCGCATGGGCGAAGGCACAAACTGTGCGGGAACACCGGCGTCTTCCGCATCAACCATGATAAACCCCGGGGCCTCGCGGAAATTAACCCAGCGCAACACACCGCGGAAGTCTACCGGGCCGACCCAGTACAACTCGCCATCGATAAGCTGAATGTTAAGATGCCCGACCTCAAACCCCGCGCCCATGGCTCCCAGCACCTTCTGCGCCCGCCACTGTGCGTTTTCATAAGGCACGAGCCTGATATGCGCTAGGTTCATGACCGGGGCAGGTACGTCAGACACGGTTACATTGGGCACATCGCGCAAGTCTGTCGCCCTGTGGGGTACCACGAGAAAGTTAAGGTAGAGGCTGACAAGGAGCGCTGCCGTCAGTAACAGTCCGGTGAACAGAGCGGTCGCTCTGTCCTTCCGTCCCTTGCCTAGGAAGGTCTCAAGCAGCGTATAGAGAGCGTTGGTGCCCAAAGGAAGCAGGACCACCGTATAGCCCACCCACGGAACCAAAGCGGGCAGTGTCAAGTACACCCACGCCAGACACAGCGGCACGCCCACCGCCAGTCGCCACAGTTGCCCGCGCAGGTAATCTGCGGGACGCGACCGCAATAGATCAATGCGCAAGTTAATTAACCCAAGACACATCACCAGCAACACTTCTGCCATGCTGACCACCTTGCCTTTCTGTTTCAGTATTCTATACGCATGGCGAGGGGGGAAGTTTCAGTAGAGACGAAGACGAAAGA
>DBBC01000066.1 GCA_002292025.1 Firmicutes bacterium UBA994 | reverse complement strand
AGATGATGCCTACAACTAGTACAGCGATGAGTTTCTTCATGACCTTGCCTCCCTTAATCAACTATCGTTTTCTTTGATTATCTTCGTTTTTCATCGTTTTTACTTTGATCTATGGTCCGTACCCTAGGCGACTAGATGTGATGACACAACAAAGCCGCTTACATCTACGCCAAGACATAAGGGACGACAAAAAGGTTATGGCCCGCCGCTGACTTATTCCCCAATATTTTAGCAAAGGCAGCTGAAAAAACAAGGGCTGTTTACTATCGATTTAGAATAATTAACCAAGGAGTTTGCAGGGGTTCACGGATTTACTTTCGCGTCGCTTGCAGCCTTTTACTTCTCATTGCCTTCCTGAAGCCCTTCGAGTCCACACAATAACTTTCCTCTTCAAGGCTTGGCATATCCCCTAGACTTCGCTAAACTAAGGAGGTCGGCAAGGAGGCGAAATAGTGGGTACAGTGCTCGAGTACACAGTACGGATAAAGGCGTTTAGCCGCAACGCGAGGCTTTTTCTTTTGGCAGGACTGTTGGGTGCGCTGTACCAGCACGTGTTCGGCGTATTGGGAAACCTCTACTTACTCCAAGCCGGGCTGAGCGCGGATTTCTTGGGCGTGATGCTCGCGGTCTCGTCGCTCAGCAATGCAGCGTTGGCCTTGCCAGCGGGCATGGTTAGCGACCGGTTTGGCCGCAAGCGCGCCATCATCTTAGGGGCAATAAGCAGCTTGTTGGGTCAAGTTGTTTTGGTGCTTTGGCCCATTCAGGCGATCGTTATCATTGCATCGGTCATTACCGGCGCCGGCGGCGCACTTTTGATGGTATCCACGTCGCCCTTCCTTGTGGAAAACAGTTCGGTAGAGGAGCGCGCGCACCTTTTTAGCGTGAACGCAGCGGTGTGGACAGTCAGCGGCGTGGTGGGAAGTTTTTTTGGGGGCTCGATGCCTATCCTGTGGAGTCGTCTCGTAGGTAGCGCACCTGATTCATTCGCCATTTACCGCCTCACCTTGTTGAGTGCATTAGTGTTGCTGACGATTTCTATATACCCCTTCTATGTTATGCAGGACAGACACCTGTCTAGGCAGCCACCACAACCGAAACGCGCACGGTTTATGCTTCCATCTAAAGACTTACTCATTAGGCTCCTTATTCCCGAGGCGATACTGGGGCTCGGGGCCGGCCTGATTATCCCTTTCCTTAATATCTATTTTGTGCGCCATCTCGGAGCTTCCGCCGCTGCAGTAGGTAACATTTTTTCTGTGATGTCGTTGATGACGACCGCAGCGATTTTGGCCGCACCTCTACTTGAGGAAAGGTATGGCACCGTCAAGGCAGTTGTCTACACACGCCTTCTTTCTGTGCCGCTGCTCCTTACCATAGCATTGACTAACAGTCTATGGGTAGGGGCGGTGGCGGCGTGGTTTCGCTCCGCTTTGATGAATGCCAGCATGCCACTGCACGGCAAGTTCGTCATGGAGGTGGCTGACCCCGGGGAGCGCGCCACCCTAAGCAGCTTAGTCGGGATGATTTGGACCCTCAGCTGGGCGCTGGGCGCGCGCTTGGGCGGACGCGCTATGGAAGTGTATAGCTATAACTTCCCCTATTTCTTTACTGCGGCTTTGTATGTAATTAGTGCTTTTGTATTTTACTACTACTGCCAGCCGCTGGAGGGGAAACGGGGATAGGAGAAGCGAGGTGGTAAGGTGTCTGTTTTAGCGGTAAAGGATGTAACGAAATATTACTTTGATAAGCTAGTACTCGACGGCATCAGCTTTGGGCTGGGCGCAAAAGAGAAAGTAGCTTTGCTGGGCAGCAATGGCTGCGGCAAGACCACTCTTTTGAAGGTCATTGCCGGAAAGCTCGCTCCCGATGAGGGGCTCATTGTGTTACAAGGGGGCGCGCGGACGCACTATCTGGCGCAAGAGCCGAATCTGCCACCGGAAAAAAACTTAGAAGACGCTGTGACCGAGGTGTTCGCAGATATTAAAGCAATAGAGCAGGAGCTAAGGTCCTTAGAAGCGCAAATGAACTCCACCCCAAACCTAGATAAATTACTTCGCCGCTACGGGGAACTGACGCAGCAGTTCGAGGCACAGGGCGGCTATGAGCTGGGATTTAGGGTGCGTGGCGTGTTGTTTGGGTTAGGTTTTAACGAAGAAGACTTTAATCTCAACACTGAAGCACTGAGCGGCGGGCAGAAAGTGCGTGCTGCCTTAGCAAAAGCTCTGCTGGAAGAGCCAGAGATTCTTCTGCTGGACGAACCAACCAACCATCTGGACTTAAATGCCGTAGAGTGGCTGGAGGGCTATCTGCCTATTTACAGAGGTGCGGTATTGGTAGTTAGTCATGACCGGCACTTTTTGGACCGCGTGGTGACCCGGTGCTTGGAATTAGAAAACCACCGAGTAGAGGATTATCCCGGCAACTTCAGTAAATATCGCGCTCTAAAGGCCGAGCGCTTGGCGCTGACAGGTCAGCTTTACGAGCGCGAGCAAGCAGAAATACGCCGGATAAAACTATTGGTAAATCGCTATCGCAGTGGGTCGCGCGCCACCATAGCGAAAAGCTGGGAGAAGAAGCTCACGCGCCTAGACACGCGCTCCGTGGCAAAACCGCAAGGGAAGGTGAATATGCGGCTGCACCTCCATGAGCACAAACGCAGCGGGCGCGACGTGTTAGAGCTGCGGGATATTCAGGTAGGTTACGACGGCAAAATGCTGTTCGCACCTTTTACAGCGCAAGTGCGCCGCGGGGAGAGAATCGCTCTGCTGGGACCTAATGGGAGCGGCAAAACATCGCTTTTCAGGGCCTTAGTAAGTGAAATACCCCACAGCGGCAAGCTGCGCTGGGGGGCTGGAGTGAGTGTAGGATATTTCGACCAAGAACTGCGCTTTATCAACCCGTTGCGCACTGTGCTAGAAGAGATAATCCTCAACTTCCCTCACTTATCCGAGTGGGAGGCGCGAGCGTATCTAGCCGGTTTTTTGTTTAAGGGCGACATGGTATTTCAGGGTGTCGGCACTTTATCCGGCGGCGAGTGCAATCGTCTTAGTCTAGCTAAACTCTTACTATCTCCCCATAATGTATTGGTGCTGGACGAACCCACGAATCACTTAGACATTGAAAGCAGAGAGGTACTGGAGCGTGCCCTAGTAGAATACACCGGAGTGGTGCTGTTTGTTTCGCATGATAGATTTTTTCTCGGCAAGGTGGCTACTCGCGTATGGCAGTTTGCCGGTGGGTATATTGTCGACCACCGGCAAAACTACAGCGACTGGCGTCAAAGCTTACTTACGCCCAAGGTAAAGAACGTTTCCCCCGCGCGCAAGAGCCAAGCAGCTGAGAGCAAGAAAACAAGTATTCAGGCGCTAGAGAATGAGATTGGTCGGTTAGAACGAGAGAAATTAGCGCAAGAGGAACTAATGGCGAGAAGCGAATTTCTTAGACAGAAAGACGGGGGCCGCGAATCTGTCACCCGATATATGTGGGTATGCTCGCGCCTAAAAGAACTGTACGCTATCTGGGAACGCGAGGCAGAATAGCGAGACAAGAGGGAGTCCAAGGGAGTATTTGCCGTCCACGAAGAACACGAAGGGGCACTAAGTTCGTGGATTATAACCGCTCAGTCCGACAGAGCTGAATGGTTCGCTGTGCTCACACGAGCCCTCTGCGCAAAATACACCGCGGTCAGCGCCACCAACCCAAAGATATCGGTAACGAGACCAGGGACAATTAAGCCTAGCGCTGCTACAAAGAGCAGTGCACGTTCCCACGCACGAGCAGGAGCGATGAAGTAGCCCTGCACCGCTGCCGCTAAGGAGACAATGCCAATAAGGGCTGTGGCGATTTTATGCAAAGCTTCAACCCAAGTAACGTCCACCATCAGCAGTCCGGGTGAAACGGCAAAGATATAGGGGATAAGAAACGCTGCCAGCGCCAGTTTGACTGCGGTCAGCCCTGTCTTCATGGCGTTAGCCCCGGCGATACCTGCACCGGCGTATGCGGCTAGTGCCACCGGCGGGGTAATGTCGGCAATAATGCCGAAATAGAAGACAAAAAGATGGGCGGCGATCAGTGGCACGCCTAATTGTACGAGCGCGGGAGCGGCCATCGTGGCTAAAATAATGTACTTAGCGGTAGTTGGGACCCCCATGCCCAAGATTATGGAGACGATCATGGTCAGAAAAAGTGTGAGCAGCAGATTGCCACCTGCCACTGCCAGCACTAGGTGGGCGAATTTAAGCCCTAGGCCGGTCAGTGTCACCACTCCCACTACTATGCCAGCACAAGCACAGGCGGCGGCAACACCTACGGCACTGCGCGCGCCGTTTTCAAAAGCTTTGGGAATGCCTATTACCAGAGACTGGCTCGACTTAAAATCGCGTTTGAGCAAGAACCCAAGCAGCGCCACCAGCACAGCGATGTTAATGCTTTGGAAGGCCGCCCAGAAGGGGGAACGGCCAGCCATCAGAAAATAGACAATTGTAACCAGCGGAATTATCAGGTGCCAGCCCCGTCTCAAAGTATCTCTGGCGTGGGGCAACATGGCTTTAGGTAGTCCCTTAAGGCCGGTCTTTACCGCTTCAAAATGCACCATGGTGCCCACTGAAAGGAAATAGAGAACGGCTGGCACTGCTGCCGCCTTTACAATATCAATATAGGCTATTCCTGTCATCTCAGCCATAATAAAAGCCGCGGCGCCCATGACAGGTGGCATAATTTGGCCGCCCGTGGAAGCTGCCGCTTCGACTGCCCCGGCAAACTCAGGCCTATAACCAACCCTTTTCATGGCGGGGATAGTAAAAGCACCGGTAGTTACTGTGTTTGCTACAGACGAGCCTGAGAT